>JACDGI010000016.1:0-3698 GCA_013821665.1 Anaerolineae bacterium | reverse complement strand
GATTCTCGGCTGACCATTGCATCACATCACGGATCGTCTCGGCATATTGGCTGCCAACAGGAATACATGCCAGTCCGGCTTCAACCAGTTTGCGCGGATCATTCTCAAAAAAGGATTCACTGTACATGCACGATACAAACTGCCCACCATACAGGCCATCTCCGTAGTTCATAATGCGCCCGAAAGTGTCACCCAACCGAACAGATTGGTCAGGCATTCCCGGCGAAATTAATCCGGCGAAATCCGCTTCGATTTGATAATCAATATCATCGGTGAAACCATTAAACGCAGGATGTCCTGAATCTGTGGGCGCGATACCCGCCCTCAAATTGGTTCTCGCGGCAAGGTTCGCGTGCCACAAAGTATATTCGCTGTTGGCAAAGTCGATACCCGCTTGTGCGCTGGAGGCATCCATCCCGTACGTTTCCAACGTTTTGAGAAACGTCATTTCGACGTACAAATTGTCTTCATTGAAGGCTTCGTTTATTAAACCTGTATGAAGTTGGGGAACGTCTCCCGCCGGCATAATGCTGCTGAGATAATGGAATTCGGTTGGCGCACTGAAAGCCACGCCAATCATCTGCCCTAGCCAACCCGCTTTCATCCTTTGCCGGTACGTTTCAATCGGAAGCCGCCTGAATTGCACCGGATCCTCAGTCCTTGTGTGGGCAGTAGTCGGCGAAAGCAAGACACAGCACATCACCATAAGAAACCACAAAACGGTACTAGCGTAGCCTTTGTAAATATTTCCCATCTTTATCCTGCCCATCTGTTTTTTACCGAACGACACTTCTGAGATTTATCCGGTATTTTTCTCGTAAGGGCGAGATTAATCCCGTCAATATGTCTCCATACCTCCAAAACTGTCATCTTATAAAGCATCTGTTTAATGTGTTCTAGCAAGTGTTGTTTAGCAAAACCGCATTCAAGTAAACAACATTACCTGATCTTGTTTAGCAATTTTACCTTCATTTACCAGCTAAAAGCAACTTCTTGACAGCCTTTTACTTTTTGGATACCATCAAATTGTTCTTTTGTTTACCATTGTTTATCGCTGTTTATCATTTTATTGTAAGGAGGTTTTGGAAAAGGAAGCATACTACAAAAAGTAGGTCTAAATTTTGTCCAAACCAAATTAGATGTCTATGAGGAGTATTTTATGAAATCGCGACGCTATTTTGTACTAACACCCGTTTTAATTCTTCTCCTTGCCCTTACTGGATCGTTGGTTGCCCGTGCTCAAGATGTAGTCACTGTAACATGGTGGACCGAGTCCGGTGACTTTCTACAACATGTTCAAGATACTTTTGTGAAGTCCTTTAATGACTCCCATCCGAATATAAAACTTGAACTAACTGGGCAAGAAAAATTAGATGATGTTTTGCGTACTGCTTTTCAGGCTGGTGAAGCGCCCGATATTCTCCAGACTCCCGGTGCGTCTTTCATTGCTGAATACACAGCTTCTGGTCAAATTCAGGCAATGGATAGCTACGCCGAGAAATTTGGTTGGAAAGATAAGCTGCTGCCGTGGGCATATGAATCCGGTATTCTCGATGGTAAGCTCTATAGTCTTCCCCTTACTTATGAGAGCATGATTCTGTTCTACAACAAAACCTTGTTTGACAAGAAGGGTTGGACAATTCCCAACAATGCCGCCGATTTTTGGAAGCTGACCCAGACCATTGCCGATGCAGGCATTCATCCATTTACCTATAGCAACAGCGCTTGGAAACCATCCAACGAACACTTGGTTGGCGTTTACCTGAATAACGTCGCTGGCGCGGATAACGTTTACAAGGCTCTCACGGGCGAAAAGAAATGGACTGATCCCGAATTTGTCGATGCAATCCAAATGCTCAAAGACCAGATCGCGGACAAAGGCTGGTACAGTGGCAGCTTGGACAACTACTATGCCTATGCCGACGCTGATGTATTTGGTGACCTAACCTCCGAAAAAGCCGCCATGATGATTTCTGGTACATGGCAGTTTGCCAATATGAAGACTTATTTCACATCAGACCTCGGCGAACAATGGGACTGGGCACCAATCCCCATGTTTAAAGAAGGTGTGGGCGAATACAACTACATGCTCGCTACCGGTAGCACTTTGTCAATCAACGCTAAATCCAAGAATGTTGATGCCGCTGCCGAAGTCTTGAACTATCTGCTCAGTGATCCTAAATTGGTATTGGCAAATGCCGCCGGTGCTGATTTCGGCGAGTGGATGGTTCCTCTGCACTATACCGATGCCGATTTCCCCGAAGGTTCAGACCCGCGTGTCGTCCGTTACTTCTCGGACTTTGCCAAAGTAACTGGTGAAGGCCGTTACGGCTACACCACTTGGACCTTCTGGCCTGCCGATGCCGATGTGCAGTTATGGCAGGACATTGAACAAGTCTGGGCTGGTGATGAATCTGTCGCCGATTATCTCGCGGCTCAACAAGCCGAGTGGGATAAAGCGCGCGCAGACGGCAAAACACTACCCATACCGAAACGTGGCTAGTTAACGCCAACAACATCGGATCAGGGGCGCAGTACTAGTGTGCCCTGATCCGAAAATCTGTGGTTGCATCAACTCAAGTATCTAAAATGATACTCAGCGTGAATTTGGGATAAGGGTTTTGATTTCTGTCGCAGGGTATGGTCTGAGACCTTACCTTAGATCGGACAATATCTAATTTCCGAGCGTTTATCCCAAATTGACTTTACTTGAAGATGACCAAATTTAGGGCATGGTATGCCGCGTCTGGTCTATCTGTCAGATAATTTTCACATCAACTGGAGACTGAATAACATCTTTGTCTCTAGAAAATATTTTTACGTGGAGAAGCCACATGACCCAATCCACTCCGACATCCCCGTCAATCACCAGTTCAGGTCTTCAGCCAGCCAGAATCGTCAATAAACCCGCCACCCGTACACCATGGGAAGTTCTGGGGCGCTGGTCATTTATCATACCGATTCTGGTTCTGAACCTGATTGTTATCGTCATTCCAACCATCTTCAGTATCTACATTGCTTTTACCGAATGGTCTGGTTATGGCTCGCCCGTGTTCATAGGTCTACAAAATTTCCAAAAACTGTTTCAAGACAAAGTCTTCTTTAAAGCACTCGGCAACAATCTCACATGGACACTTATTTTTCTCACAGTACCAGTCTTCATGGGATTAACCGGCGCCTATCTCATGTCCGGTATCAAACGAGGGCAAATCTTTTACCGCTTGGTCTTCTTTATTCCCTATGTCATTTCCAGCGTGGTTAATACCCAGATGTGGCGCTTCATTTTGTCGCCACGCAATGGTATCGGTGTCTGGTTAGCCGAACATGGTATTCCGTGGCTGAATTTTGCCATTCTGGGCAATAAAGACAGCGCACTATTTGGCGTGGCTTTCGTCGATAGTTGGCACTTCTGGGGTTTCCTCGTTGTCATGTATCTGGCAGCCATGACAGCCGTTGATACCGAACTTTATGAGGTAGCACGGTTGGATGGTGCAACCCGCTTCCAGCAATTCTGGTATGTGACATTACCTAGCATTCGCCCCACGCTGGTTTTCACAATCCTGATGATTATCATCTGGTCGTCGTTAACCTTCGATTACATTTACATTTTGACTGGTGGCGGCCCTGCTCATGCCTCCGAAGTCATGTCCACACACCTTTATAATCAAGCATTCTTCCGCTTTGACGTAGGTTATGCC
>JACDGI010000523.1 GCA_013821665.1 Anaerolineae bacterium | reverse complement strand
CGCTTAGCGGAGGCAGTCGGACACAGCTTGAGTTGGGTGAAGAAATGGCGGCAACGGTTCCAACGGGCCAAATACCTCAGCCTAGAACTCTTCCAAAGCCAATCTCGCGCCCCGAAAACACACTCGCAGCCGCAGCCGTGCCAGCTTATTCAGTATGCGTTTCCAAGCCACTTGTATAGCTTCTGCATCAATCTCGACTTGAACGATCTGTCCATCCTCGACTTTGAGTTGAACGGTGTCGCCTTCTTTTGTATGCTTTGGAATCAGCTTTCGTGACACATTGAGCGCCTCAGTCTGACCATCCAGTTCGATCACCGCCCAGTCACCTTCAAAGCGGTCAATCATACCTTTTAGAGTCATTTTGTCATTCAATATACACGTATCAGTCCCTTAAGAAGCTACCTGTAATTGGATGGATACGGTTGTGCCACGTCCGAGTTCACTAGCGATTGTTAATTCACCTGAGTAAAGTTCAGCCAGTCGTTTTGCAAGAATCAGGCCTAATCCCAACCCTTGTTGTTCGTACATCTTCCGCTCAAACTGCACGTATGCACCTATTCGGTTCATCTGTTCAAGCGTCATCCCGCGTCCCTGATCGCTGATGCAGATGGTATATTTTCCCTCTTTGCTCTTTCCTGTGATTTCAATCGGTGTTCCTGCTACGGAGAATTTAAGGGCGTTATCCACCAATTCTTCGATGATCTTTTTTAGGTTTTCAGCCGATATACGAACGACCACATCTTCAGCGACTACAGACAAATCGTTGGCGCGTTCTTGTTGGCTGGCTCTGGCTTTCGCAATATCACTGAGAAGGGTACCGGGAATCTCACAGCGATGTTTAGCATAGGTCTCAATATGGGTCGGGTCATACCTTATAAGCTCAGTTTGAGCATAAAGAAGATAATTCTCGATCACCTGCTGTAACCGTTGGCCCGCAACGCCAATTTCTTCGCCCATCTGGTGGATGGCATTTTTGTCCAGATTAGCGGAGTCCCATGTCATGAATTCGGCGTAGCCTAGAATGGCTGATAAGGGTGTACGCAGTTCGTGAGGCAGCATCCGAGTGAGATTTCCACGCAGTTCATCAAAGTTCTGCTGGTGTACCTGCTCGATAACAGTCCGTTTTTCTAATCGTGCCGCCACCGCTGCTTTCAATTGCTCACTGGTATGAGGTTTAGTGAGATAATCGTCTGCCCCTAAATCCATTCCACGCCGAACTGCTGTCCACTCCGACAAGGCTGTCAGAAAGATGAATGGAATACTGGCCGTCGTCGGCTGACTCCGCAGTTCTAAAAGAACCTCGTGACCATCCATTTCCGGCATCATCACATCGCAGATGATTAAGTGTGGTAAGTGGTTACGCGCAGACTCGACTCCTACACGTCCGTTTTCAGCTTTAAAAACGGTGTAGTCTTCATATTCGAGTATCTCGGCAATGTTATTTCGCATTTGTTCAACATCTTCGATCACCAAGATGCGCGTCATTCTTCATCTGCTTTCGTACAATCCAAGGGAAGCGAAATTGTAAAAGTTGTCCCTAGTCCAACCTGACTATCGACCGAAATCGAACCGCTATGGGCTTCAACAGCCCGTTTGACAATGGCTAAACCCAAACCCGTACCGGGAATGGAACCGACATTCGTGGCCCGGTGAAAGACCTCAAACAGACGGTTTTGATCGGCTTCAGGAATTCCAATACCCTGATCTTTAACACGGATCACAACCTGCTTGTTTCCACAAAAGAGGCTGAAGGCAATGACGCTGCCTTCAGGGGAATATTTCACAGCGTTCGAAAGCAGATTAACAAGCGCACGGCGTAGGAGCTTCGTATCAACCTCGACTGACCCCATCTGCCGGTTTACAACCAACTGGATCTGACGCGTTCCAGCCACCTGTTGTATTTCGTCTGCAATCGTTTGACATAAATGCGCCAGGTCGGTTGGGATAGGTCTGAACACTAATCCCACCGAATCGGCTTGATTGATGCTGATCACATCATCGAGTAAGTCTGTCAAATGTTCAATCTGCCCATGAATCGTGTTGAAATGTTCCTGCTTCCGTTCGTCTGTTAATCGGTCATTGTAGTTTCTGAGTAAATCGCTGGATGATTGAATGGTGGCTAAGGGGGTACGGAAATCATGCGAGACCATTGACACAAAGCGCGATTTCAGTTCATTCATTTCCTTCTCGACTGACAGCGCTTTTCGTAGGTCTTCTTCCGCCTGTTTTTGTTCGGTATTATCCCGTATGCTGCATATCACCCTCACATTGTCAGTTTCAAATTGCGCCATTGGCGCGAGTGCGACATCCGCATCAAACTTGGTTCCATCTTTGCGCTGCAACACCACTTCTATCCGACGAGGGTGGTTCACCGCCACTGCCATTTGGATAGCCTCAACCAATAGAGGTGCGTTAGCAGCATCGGCTAATAGACGGATGTCTTTTTTAAAAGCGTCATCAACTGTATAGCCCATCAAATCAGAAAAGGCTGGATTCGTCTGTTGAATATGAGGCGTAGAACTGAGCAAGAGAATGGCATCGCTGCTTTGGTTCAGGATGGCTTCAACCTGATCTTTGGCTCGCTGAAGTCCAGCCGTTCGCTGGGCAACCCGCCATTCCAACTCGCCTGCACGTTGATTAATTTCCTCATACAACTGCATAGTCTCAATGGCCGCAGCCGCCCGCTCCGCAAAGGCGCTCAGAATACGCTGATCCCGCAGGCTAAAAGCGTCTATTTCCATGCTTTGTAGATCGAGAACGCCTAATATACCTGTCGTTGTCTTGAGCGGAATGACCAATTCGGACCGGGTTCGGGGGTCACTCGCCATATAACGGGCATCAGTGGTGGTATCAGGCGAATAAACGATCTTCCCGGTACGCAGGGCTTCAGGCACAACGCCCAGTCCAGTGATCGACAGGGGAGTGTTGGCAGAAACCTGATAGATACCGCCGCGTGTTAAACGGATGATCTCCCCCGACATTTTCTCCTTGAGTAACAAGCCACAGTCCGCGTGCTGAAACTCAGTCAGGATGGCCTGCACCACCTGATAGCCGAGGTTGAACAAGCTGTCCGACTTGAACAAGAATGAGGTGGCGTTATACAGGGAGGTCAGTTCATTTTCGACCCGCTTACGCGAGGTAACATTTTCATGGGCAATTACAATCCGAATCGGCCCATCCCCACGGAAGCGCGTGACACGACCCATAAACCAGCGCTGCTCGCCGGGTGAGTGACAGGGGTATTCCAGCGCAAAATCTTCACGATGACCCTGCATGACAGCCCGAATACCAGCGGCAAAATTCGTCGCCATTTCCGAGCCTTCATCGATGGCTGTGTCACAGACCGTCAGGTAATTTGCGCCCTCAAAACTGTTCGCAAGACTTGATGCCTCATTGGCTGCGGCAAAGTCCCTCCAAGCTTGATTCACAGCGATAATCGTGCCGGTTTCGTCCAGAATGGCAACATGCGCGGAGAGCGCATCGACTGTCGAACGGGCGAAACGCTCCGATTCATGAAGGGTGGCCTCACCTCTTTTGCGCTCAGTTATGTCGCGAAAATTGAGGACAATCGCTCCGACACTGGGATCGGCCAGTAAATTCGTGCAAACGCCTTCTATCCACAGCCAATAACCTGCTTTGTGTTCCAGCCGAAATTCTGCCTTTTGAGGATTACCGGGGTTCTGCAATACACTGGTCAATAAGCGCCGGGCAACTTCAATATCGTCAGGATAGACGAATTCAAATCCGTTTCGGCCTACGAACTCCGCATTGTCATATCCCAGCACACGCTCCATCGACGGACTGGCATACAGAACCATCGCTTCTTGATTGGCAAGCACGATGATGTCAAAACTGTTCTCGATAAGGCTTTGGAAAGGCGCTGTCAGTTGGCTCTGCCGTGTAAGAAGATTGCTATTCATAGTGATATTCCCTAAAAAAGGAGCGCTTCCAAATGACAAGTTGAAGCGTCTTTATGTTCCGTGGGTCACTTTTCATTATCACTATAAACGATTTTATATCAATAATTTAATTGCCCTTCATAAATCAGGTGACAAAATTAGAAATATTGAATATTTCTGGATGTCTGATGCAACCATTAAGCCAATGCTGACTTCATCACGGTCTTGGGTGTACAACGTGTCTTGCTCATCTTCTGA
Source organism: Anaerolineae bacterium (assembly GCA_013821665.1). GTDB lineage: Bacteria > Chloroflexota > Anaerolineae > Aggregatilineales > Phototrophicaceae > CFX2. The sequence continues at coordinate 1,836 of JACDGI010000523.1, read as the reverse complement.
AGAACTTATACCTTGCGCTATATGCCGTCAAAAATTTTCAGCCCCCTAAGCGCATAAGCGAAACCACATAGGCTTCGTTTAATCCCTCAAAGGTCCTGAAAGCTTAAGAGTGGTCTGATGACGCGCCATCCGTCAATGCGTTTAGGATTGATCGCCACCAGGCGAAAGAAGTTATGGGCTGAGCGGCAAAAACACGCGAAAGACGCTGCCCTCTCCCACAACGCTTTCAACAGCAATACTGCCGTGATGTAAATCGATAATTCGTTTAGCCATCGAAAGCCCTAGCCCTGTCCCACCAGTCTCCAAAGAACGCGCTTCATCAACCCGATACAGGCGATCAAAGATATGGGGCAGGTTGGCAACAGGTATCCCACTCCCTGTATCACGCACTTCAATGACGGCTTCAGTCTCCTCCTGCCGTGTGCTGATCGTAATCGTGCCTTGGAGCGGTGTATACTTCAGCGCATTTTCCCCCAACTCGGACAAGGCTAGGCTTAACTCCTTAAAATCCGCTTGAACTATGAGCTTGCTTTCCCAGAGCGAACCTAGCACCGTAACAGCCTTTTCCTTAGCCTCAAAACGCAGCTTAGCGCACAAATCAGAGACCAATGAGTTCACATCGAATGGTTGCAAGGCCAAAGCGATGACGCTATCCAACCGTCCCATCTCCTGCAAGCGTTCAAGCAGGTGCGTTAAATGCATAATTTGCTGCTCTGCAATTCCGAAATGCCGCTTTTGCTTTTCCGGGTCGCTGGACTTTGACATTAAATACAGGCTAGAGCTGATAATCGACAGCGGAGTCCGAAAATCATGGGACGTGTTTTTCACGAAATCCGAAAGTATTTTGACTTGTTCGCGTTCTTTTGTTAATTCAAGTGCTTGCTGTTCAGCTCGTTTGTGTTCGGTAATAACAGTCAGGGTCACTAGAATTTGGGTTGGTTTTGCCTCGGATGTGGTCTTAAAGATGCTTTCTCGACTCTGCACCCACTGCCACTGCCCTGACTTATCTTGCAGACGATATTCGATCATCGTAACCGTATTCGGATTGCCATCGGACATCACTTTATTCCACTGAGCCATAACAGCGGCTTTATCATCGGGATGCAGGCCGGATAAAAGGGAACCGGACTCTTCGATCTCGCTTTGAGAATAACCTAAGAATTCCATCCGATTCAGATAGGTTACTTTCCGTTGGACCAAATCCATAATGTAGATCACGTCCGGCGAATTCTGTGCCAGAAGGCGCAATTGTCGTTCGCTTTCTTGCAGCACCAATTCTGCTTGCTTTCGGGCGCTGATGTCGGTTGATAAGATGAGAACCGCTTCGGGCATTGCCTGAATTCTAAGATCGTACCAACCGAAACTCTTGTCGGGGAAGGTGAATGGGTTCTCCATATGATCGGAGATTCCGTGATCGCGGCAGCGCCGCATCAGGTCAAAGAAGGGTGTCTCATCAATACCGGGGTACATCTCCATCATAGTATGACCTACCAGTTCATCTTTGGTGTGGTGAGCTTGATTGGCAGCCGATTCGTTAATGTAGATATATCGCCAGTCAGAGCTGACAATCTGAACACCTTCCACCATTTTGTCCAGCACCAGCAGCAAGCGCCGCACTTCTTGCTCCGCCTGTTTGCGCTCGGTAATATCGGTTGTGACAATGACCACACCTTGATTATGTGGCAAAGGCGCTGCACTGACGCTGGTCCAAACAATTGCACCATCTTCCTTGATGACCCCGATCTCGACATCGAAAATAGGCTGCTGCTCGTTGAAAGCACGTTCACTGGGAAACTCGGCAGGTAGTATCGATGCGCCATCGCCGTGAATGTACTG
>JACDGI010000015.1:12041-27346 GCA_013821665.1 Anaerolineae bacterium | reverse complement strand
GCGGCGGGTTGTGCGCCGTACTGAAGGCAAACCGTTCTGGCAGCGGACATGGCTAGATGTCATCCTACTCATAGCGGCGGCGGCAATTTGGTATGTCAACAATGCCAATGGCGGGTTCAAACCCAAAGCGAACGAAACCACCTCCGTCGAACTGTCCTTCTTTATTTTCCTGATTCCCTTCTTTATCTGGTTGGGAACCACGCTGCTCATGCTGCGATTAGTGGACGGTGGTTTGAAACGAACTGCTGCACTGCTTTCACGGCTGCTGTCGCGGTTCATGGGCGATCTAGGCGATGTCGCAGGCCGTAATATCAGCCGCCGTTCCGGTCGGGTCAGTGCATCGGTCACGGTCATCGCACTCACACTTTCTTTTGGAGTCAGCCTTTTGATCTTTGGCAAAACCTACAGCACTGAACGGCGCTTGGACTCGCAGTATGTGGTCGGTTCAGACTTGCGGATTACACCTGCCTTGACGACACCACAGAAAGCCGACTTTGCCCAGCAGTTGCAACTGCCAGGGGTGGTTGCTGTAACCGGCATTGCCCGCGATACACAGGCTCTCATTGGCGCGGAGCGGCAAACCGTCTACGGAATAAATGTAGCTGAGTTCCGCAAAGTAGCCTACTCGCCGGATGCATTCTTCGAGACCAACGCCCAGCAAACCTTTGATGCGCTAGCAAATACGCCCAATGGGGTTATTCTCTCGCGGGAACAGGCTGACAAGTTCAATATTCTGCTGGGTGACCCGGTCTTGATGAAATTGTTCAATCGTGTCACTGGCAAGTACAGCGATGCACGAACGGTGGCAGTGGGCTTCTTCACCCAACTTTCTACCTCATCGCAAGACTCGGATTTCATTCTGAACCGGGACTTCATGACCCAAAGTTCAGGCAATAGCAATCTCGATTTCTTTTTGGTGAAAAGCGATGGCACAGAAGCCACGATTAACAGCTTACACAGCGCTTTAGCGGCTCAGTTCGCCCACGTGCTGCCGGTACGGATACAGGATGTCAACACGGTCATCAATGCCGATGCCAAAACACTAACGGCTCTCAACCTGAATGGATTAGAGACCCTCGAAATCATCTACACCCTGCTGGTGATTTCACTGGGTCTCGCGATCTTCTTGTTGGCAATGGTCAATGATCGGCGGCGTGAATTCGGCGCGATGCGGGCGTTGGGTACAACACTCAGTCAACTGCGACAGTTTGTGTTCGCTGAGGCCATTACTATTGGTGGATTGAGTCTGGTCATCGGGGTCGTGCTGGGCGGCTTTCTCGCCCAACTGTTGGTTTTGTTACTACGGGTGGTGTTTACTGTACCCACACAGACACCCATTTGGTCAGTACGCGATTTAGGCGGACTTGGACTGCTGGTCATTCTGGGCATGGTCATCAGCACATTGCTCAGTACCCGCCGTTTGAGCCGTCTCAAGATTATTGAAGCCTTGCACGAACTCTAGCGATAGCAGCCTAAGCTGACTTGAGTGATGTATTCCAACTTTTGAGAAGGGTTCACACGAGCGATGCGTATTTTGGTAGTTGAAGATGAAACCCGGATGGCCGCCCTCATTCGGCAGGGGCTGGAAGAGGAATCTCATGCCGTTGATGTGGTCGGGAATGGCACAGATGTATTGCATTGGGTACAGAGTACTGATTACGATGTCATCTTGCTCGATATTATGCTTCCTGAAAAGGATGGTATTACCGTCTGTCGAGAGCTACGGGCGGCGGGCTACACTGTTCCCGTGCTGATGTTAACGGCCCGTGATACCCTCACCGATAAAGTAAAAGGTTTAGACAGTGGTGCCGACGATTACCTTGTCAAGCCGTTTGCTATCCAAGAACTGACGGCACGGGTACGGGCATTAGGGCGACGTGAAGCGCCGGGTAAAACCGCTGAGTTGATTGTCAATGATCTGACTTTGGATACCGCGACTAAACGGGCCAAACGCGGGGATAAAATTATCGAACTCAAGGCTAAAGAGTATGCCCTGCTTGAGACCTTGATGCGGCATCCCTACCAAGTCTTGTCGCGCCAGCAAATCATCGAACGGGTCTGGGATATGGATTACGATTCAGAGTCCAAATTGATCGAGGTCTACATCCACTGGCTGCGAAAAAAAATTGACGATGGACATGATGAAAAGTTGATTCAGACGGTACATGGATTAGGCTACCGGATTGGCAGCCATGAATAGGTTTAACAATCTACGGCTGCGCCTTGTCCTGTGGACCATGACTTTAGAATTGTTACTGTTGGTTGTTTTCGGGGTGATGTTGGTGGTGGTGATTCAAAAAACGCAGAACCAACAAATTGATGAGACACTACGTCTGAGCGCCTCTCAGTTAAACGCCGTCGTTGATGTACGGGATGGTCGATTTCAAGTATCGGATGCTGACCGAAACACCTTGAGTTCACAGGGTATGATGGCGTGGATTATCGCACCTTCCGGTACAGTTGTTTTAACCATTGGCCGCTCCAGTCGTTTTCCGCTGCCCTCAGCGTTCTTACCTAACGGCGACTTAATCTACAGCCAACTCCCAAACGGAGAACCGATACGCTTACTGGCAGTTCCATTGTCTGAAGGTAACGAACAACAAGGCACAGCCATTGTGGCGAACTCATTGCGAGATAGCCAAGCGTTTGTGCAGCAGGTCATTTTAAGTTTAGGAATTGCGGTTCCAGTGCTGCTGCTGCTGTCGGCTGCGGGTGGTTTATTCTTGGCAAATCGGGCGCTTGCACCTGTAGCCACCATTACTCGCACTGCTCGCCAGATCAGCACCGAAGACCTCAGCCGTCGCCTCGATCTCCAACTCCCCAATGACGAAATCGGCGAATTAGCCCACACTTTTGATGCCATGCTGGAACGCTTAGAACAGGGTTTCCAGCGGGAACGTCAATTGACAGCCGATGTATCCCATGAACTGCGAACCCCTCTGGGTATGCTTAAAACACAGCTCAGCCTAGCCCGTTCGCGCCCGCGTGATGCAGATACCTTGCTTGGTATGATGACCGATATGGAAGGTGATGTTGATCGGATGACTCGTTTGACCGAACAGACCTTGATTTTGACACGGGTGGAGCAAGGTGGCTTGGTTGATTTGCAGCCGCTTGATTTGGGGGAGCTGCTTGAGAGTGTGGTGGGGTCGTGGGAAGCCCAAGCCCAAGTCTGTAATATTCAGCTTGTCTTCAAACGAGATACACACATCAACTTACCCCTAATGGGAGATGCTGATAGGCTTTATCAAGTGTTTTCCAACTTGATCGACAATGCGATTAAATACACCTCATCCAAGTCGATTGTCAGTATTGCAGCCAACCGGAAAGGGACCGACATTGAAATTCTGATTACGGATAGTGGCATAGGTATTGCACCGGAGCATCTCCCACATGTCTTCGAGCGGTTTTATCGTGCGGATAGTGCTCGCACAACCGGTGGTTTTGGATTAGGTTTAGCCATTTCGTATGCGATTGTGCAGGCACACGGAGGAAAATTACAGGTTGAAAGCAAAGTTGGTCAGGGAACTACATTTTTAGTGATTTTGCCGCTGGCAACTTCAAAACAATCGTCAGTCTAAGTTACCCAACCCTTAACGGTTCAAAATGAAGAGTTTTAGACTGGCAATACCCTAGTTTAGTGGAGTGAATGGGAGTCTCCGGGATTCAAAAGTATAAGGACTGACAAAACCTAAAGTGGAATGCCGACGTTGACGATTGTAAAAGCTCATGATGTAACTAAAAAGTTCAACCCGGGCTTGGCTGTGAGAAGCGAATACGATATCAGCACATTCCCGCTTTAAGGTCGCCCAGAAACTCTCCATAGGAGCATTATCCCAACAATTGCCGACACGGCTCATGCTGACGGTCATGTATGAAGCGCTCAATCGTTTCTGGTAATCCATGCTGGTGTATTGGCTGCCGCGATCCGAATGGTGCAGTAAGTTGCGCGGCGGACGACGCTGAGTGAGTGCCATGTCCAGTGCGCTTTCGACCAAATCCGTGCGCAGATGGTCAGCCATAGCCATACCGACGATTTGGCGTGAATAGAGATCCATGACGGCAGCCAGATAGAGGAAGCCCTCAGCCGTATCAATATAGGTAATGTCCGTCAGCCAGACTTCATTGGGTCGCTTGGCTGTAAATTGCCGATCCAGTACATTGGCTGCTACGGGGTGGCTTGGATCCGATTGAGTGGTGTGTGTGCGACGCTTGCGGGTCGTTTTCCCCTGAATGCCTGTCTGACGCATCAGACGAGCCACTCGATTATGTCCCACATTGATCCCTTGTTCCTGTAATTCGGCATGGATGCGGGGCGCACCATAAATCCCCCGATATTGTTTCCAGATCGTACAGATGCATTGCTCAAGTTCCTGGTTCTCCTGCTTGTGCGCGCTTGGAGCCTGATTCAACCAGGCATAATACCCACTCTCGGCTATATTCAGCACCGCACACAAACGCGATACCGGATATTCCCCCTTGCTCGCTTCAATGGCCTGGTATTTCATCGCTGCACATCCTTCGAGAAGATGCCCACTGTTTTTTTCAAGATGTCGCGCTCCTGCTGGACAACTTCCAACTCGCGTTTCACCCGCCGCAATTCGACTTTCAGTTGTTCAATCTCATTTAATTCCAAGCTGTCCGTTTCGCCATTGACCCGAAACCGTGCCTTCCATTGCCGTAGCAGCCCATGGCTCAACCCCAATTCCCGTTCCACTTCTGCAACCCGTTTGCCGCTCGTTTCTTGTAACCGTAGCGCTTCCCGTTTGAATTCATCACTGTACTGCTTCTTTTCGACCATGCTCATGCTCTCCTCTTCATTCACTTTATTTTACAAGGAGAGACTCACACACTCCATTTTACTGGGGTAATTCCAGACTCAGCATATGTTCCGCAATCGATAATGACAATAACGGCTATGGTTGTCTAAAAGTAAGTATTCAGTGAGTCACCATGAGTGTTCTATTCCCGCACGACTAAGCCGTTCTTCTACCTCCCCTTCAAGCTGAGTAGCGCATTGGAAAACACCGCGTATGGATTCTTTACGAGCATCGAAGAGTCTTGCCCATAACCCGGCAGCCCATGCTATCTGATACTCATGAGTATTCCAGTGTTGACCGGATGCGGTGATGTATGCATCTAGAAATCTAGCACTCTCTTCGATAGTTGATTGCCCAAAAGAGAACAAAGCGGCAGCGACACCCGCTATCGCCGGTTCCGATAGGGAGACGATAGAATCCCAGTCATCGACGGCAAGCAGATGCCCGCTTTCCCAGCGGATGTTGTTAGACCACCAGTCCCCATGACCGATAACGGGCGGGAGTCGGCTTCCTCGGATTACTGCACGGGCCAGTCCTGCGGAACGCTCAATCCATTGCGGATCATGTTGCGTATTGAGGTCTTTGACTATATCCGTAGCTGAGGGCCATGAATCACCTTGGTCATCCCAGCGTAGAAATCCCCAAGCGGGAGATAACTGAGGAAATGCCGCAGATGGAGGAGCCAATTTTACGAGACCAGCAAGCACGCCTCCAAGTTTTTCCGCAGCCTCCAAACCGCATGAAAGCGGGACGCCTCCCGGTAAGTAATGTTCAAACGAGATGGCGAGACTATCATGTTTTTCCGGTGGCCCGAGTGGTTCAGGACACGCAAAACCAGCTTCCCACATATGCCTGTGAACTCGCCAGCATGACACTAACCGCTCATGCCAAGGTCTGACTTTTACGACTATGCGCCTGTTGTTACCTAGGATGATTCCGAAAACAGCAGATGAGTAGCCGGACTCGAATATAATGTCACACACAGGTGATTCGAAGTGAACTTCACACCACTCGGAGAGATTTTCTTTTGATACAACTGGTCGTTGTTGGCTGCCCATCAATAAGTGCCTCCATAGTAATTACTCACTTTGATATTGAGAATTCTGAGGAAGTTGGAGCTATCGTAAACCAACGACATTATCAGGCTAATCATATATACTGTCATAAAAATTGGCTACCCAATCTAACCCTTTTTGTCTAGATTAGCGCTCACCATTCCGTTCGCCCATCAAATGCGGAATACATGTTCAGTGCTTAGATATCCTATCGTCGTTCGTCTTGGATTCTTTGTCTGTGATTGTCAGATAACTCACGAGAGCAACGATTAAAATTGTTAAGATCAAGCTGACCAGTCCCGTACCTAGCCCAAAGCCACTTGCATTTTGCGGCTTGCCGACCCAATCCGCAAACGAGGCACCAAGCGGTCTGGTTAAGATATAGGCCAGCCAGAAGGCGACAATCGCGTTCAGACCAAAGCACCAGTAGGCTAAAGCTGGTACAGCAATGAGCACAGCAAACAGCAAACCGGAGGGGAAATAACCCAAATTCATAGTCGAAGCCGTCATATCCCCTAACGCAGTGCCAAGCGCGAAGGTCGTCATGACAGTAGCCCAGTAGAATATCTCACGCGACGGGTGTCAATACTGTGGATAGATAAGGTCTTTTCACTGGCATACCAAGTGGCAAAGATAACAATCAGCGCGACTGAAAAGAACACGGTGGATACGAGATAGGGGATGCCCAACTCAACGTGCAGCACATCAGCGACCATCGTGCCGAAGATGGCGACCATGACGACAGTTAACCAATAAATCCATACGACATAACGGCTCACCGAGAATTGCAAAAGCAGTGCAACAGCCAAACAAATGGCTCCAAGAACGACCACGATGATTGGATCGAGTACATGAACCAGATAGTCTGAGGTGGTCTCGCCCATCGCAGTGGTCAACAATTTGAGTATCCAGAAATAAATCGTAATTTCTGGAACTTTTCGAATCGCGTTGTTGGCGCGATTTACGGATTGAGCAGCACTAAGCGGTGTATCCATAATGCATATTCCCGTTTTCTTTTCTAAAAACAATGCGAGTCATAGACAAGGTGAGACTCCTTTTATAATGAAAGGAGTCTCATCACGAGTCTACTGACCTGCGTGGTTATGTCGATAATTTGTACAAACCAACTGAGTAACAGTCGACAGCTACAATGAGGCTCGATTACGACCCATCAAGGCGTTTTATCATCCACAAATCAGGTTAGTTAAAATGTGAATTGTTTTAATCCGTCCCTTCAATCATGACAGGTTTCAGAGTATCAGCATGGGGGTCGATAGCCACCGCATCTTTCTTGGTGACAGCCAGATAAGTAACGGTGATCAAAATGGCAACGAGGAACAAGACACTGGTTCCCACTGTGCCCAGCCCCAAGCCACCATCATCGGGTGATTGTGAAAAATAATCGCCCAGTGAAGCGCCTAATGGCCGGGTCAAAATGTAGGCAATCCAGAAAGCCAGAACCGGGTTCAGCCGGAACATCTTGTGGGCAATCGTATCCGCCGCAATCAAAACAGCGAATAGGATGGCTGAGACGAGGTAACCCAACTGGAAGCGCTCCGCTACAAGGTCTCCGGCAGCCGTTCCGAGGGCAAAGGTAAATAGGATCGCCAGCCAATAGAAGGCTTCGCGTTTCGTGGTATAGATCGAGTGGATAGATAGCGTTTTCTCACTGGCATACCATGCGATGAAAACCGCTGCCAAGGCAATGCTGAATACAACCGTGGTAGTTACCAGACTCACGCCAAAGTTATCTGTCAGATTATCGGTGATGAGTGTGCCAAAGACGCTCAATAAAACGACGACGAGCCAATAGATGCCCGGTACATAGCGGCTCGACCTGAACTGAAAAAAGAGTGCAATCAGCAAGAAGACACCCAAAACAAGTGTTGTACCGGTCAGACCCAAGTTGAGATTGGTGTTCAAAAAATCTGCCGCAGTCTCCCCAACCGTCGTGCATAGAATTTTGATAATCCAGAAGAAAATAGTGACTTCCGGTACTTTGCTGTAGATGAGCGATTTGTTCACGGCTTCAATTCTCCACTGACTACGATTAATAGATAGGCATACTTGCCTGTGACCTGAGAAAAACGGTTCAATTCGTTGTCAACCGAGCCTGAAGATAAGAAGCCAAGATGAAGCCAACATGAAATCATCAAAGAAGTAGTGAAGTCCGTTTCATTTCATCTGGGCTTCATTTTCGCAGCCTATATTGAAATGTCGTTTAGGAGAAGACTATGCACGTTTTGCTGGTTGAAGATGACCGTACCATTGCAACCTATTTGAAAGCCGGACTCGAAGAAAATGGCTATGCAGTTGATTTGGCTTATACAGGGCGTGAAGCGCTGGAATGGGCGACTGGTGGCACATTCGATTTAATGGTGCTGGATATTATGCTGCCACCTCCAGATGGTCTTGAGGTTTGTAGTGAATTGCGAGCACAGGGAAGCGAGATGCCTATTCTGATGTTGACCGCACGGGATACGGTGAAGGATCGCATCATTGGGCTCGATGCAGGAGCCGACGATTATCTCATCAAGCCGTTTGCCATTAAAGAATTGCTGGCGCGTTTACGAGCGATTACAAGGCGTTCTCCGGGGATCTCGAAAAACCCTGTCCTCCAATTTGCGGATTTGAGTCTGGATGCACGTACCCTCAAGGTAAGTCGTGCTGGACACGTTATTGACCTGACGGTCAAAGAATATGCAGTGTTGAAATGTCTGATGCGTGCAGCGGGGAACATCCTTACACGGGAAGTCATTGCCAACCACGTTTGGAGCTACAACATAGAGCACGAGTCGAATGTCATCGACGTTTACATTCGTAATTTAAGGCGCAAGGTTGATGACGCTCACCCGATCAAACTGATCCATACTGTACGCGGAATGGGATATCGTCTTGCAGTGGATGATAGTGATGATTCAGCGCTATAACACGATAAGGGTTCGCTTTGCCCTTTGGACAGCCGGACTATTGATTACCGCACTCGTCGGTTTCGGTATTTTTGTCTACTTGATTCTTGGGAGCGAACTAGCACGATCCGTTGACGACTCTCTGCAATTGAGTGCAGCCCAAGCGATTACGGCGGCGGTTGATAATGGGCAAATTTCAGTATCCGACGGTGTACCAGAACCTTCAGCACTTACATCATTGCATGATCGAGGCTTCACTATCCGCATTTTCGGTTTGGATGGCACAATACTCAAGGCGATTGGAGCCTTCAGCGATTTGACAGTCAACAGTCTCGACGCTGCAACGATTCAGAAACATCACACCCGGTTTGACACGGTTATCGAACCAGTGCAACAAGAACCAGTGCGTTTCTATACAGCACCGATAGTTGTGAATAATCGGGTGATTGCCATCATTCAGGTTGGACAGTCGCTCGATAGTATCAACGATACACTTGAGAAATTGTTAGCTGCGCTGCTCATCAGTGTGCCGTTGTTGGTGGCACTCGCCGCCGGTGCGGGTTATTTGCTTGCTGCCCGTGCTTTATCTCCAATTGATACCATTACCCGCACAGCGCAAAGTATTTCAGCCCATGACTTACATCAACGGCTCAACTTGCCAGCCACTAATGATGAAATTGGACGATTAGGCGCAACTTTTGATACCATGCTGGGACGATTGGATGACTCTTTCCGCCGTGAACGTCAATTTACCGCAGATGCTTCTCATGAACTCCGCACACCTTTGACCGCCATGCAAACTATCATCGGTGTTGTTCGCGAGACTCGACGTTCACCTGAACATTATGAGAAAGCATTGGACGATCTAGGTGGAGAAACCAATCGTCTGCGTGCATTGGTCGAAAATTTACTTCAATTAGCCCGTAACGACATCGGTTCAAATGCGATTTCAAAGTCGGTTGATCTTTCGATCTTACTGAGCGATGTGGCTGAAGTGATGACGCCTTTGGCCGAATCCAAAGCACTCTCTTTAACGTGGATCGTACCAGACAACATGCTCATAATCGGCAGCAGTGATGACTTGGTACGGTTATTTATGAACCTCGTCGATAATGCCATTAAATATACAGATCGCGGAAAGATCACGCTACAGGCTAAACCAAAAGTAGAATGGATTGAGGTAACACTATCCGACACCGGAATCGGCATTGATCGTGAACATCTACTCCATTTATTTGATCGTTTTTATCGCGTCGATTTGTCACGGTCTGTTCAAGGTAATGGATTGGGATTATCGATTGCCCAGACCATTGTGCAGGCACATCATGGACAAATCAGTGTATCCAGCGAATTAGGTCAGGGAACAACTTTCACAGTCCAATTACCCATCGCAACCTCTCAACCAAATCTATCATCACCTTTGGAGAAACAGACATTGTGACCACGCTTTTACAGGCTATCATTCTCGGCATCGTACAAGGGCTCACTGAGTTCATCCCCGTTTCCAGTTCGGCTCATCTGATTATTGTTCCTTGGCTGTTTCGCTGGAGTGATCCAGCCCTAACCAGTCTGCCTTTTGATGTAGCACTGCATCTGGGGACGCTCGTATCGGTATTGTGGTATTTCAGAGAAGATTGGCTACGGCTTATTCGAGCCGGTGTTGCCAGCATCCGTGAACGGAATATAAACAATGACCCGGACCGACGTTTGGCTTGGTTGATTCTAATCGCCTGTATCCCTGGCGGTATTGCTGGTGTCCTATTAGAAGGCAAAATTGGTGATTGGTTCCATACGCCCAATCAACCCATCCGTTCGTCATCCATGATTGTGATGGCGGTTATCATTATTGTCTTGGGGCTGCTCTTGTTCTTGGCTGAACAATTCGCCCGTCATGTTCGCAACTTGCAGCAGATGACCTTAAAAGATGCACTGGTCATTGGTGTAGCCCAAGCCTTTGCGATTTTCCCCGGTGTATCCCGCTCTGGCAGCACGATCACCGCTGGATTAGCAATGGGTTTCGAGCGTGAATCGGCTGCCCGTTTCTCGTTCTTGTTGTCTGCCCCTATTATTGCAGGAGCCGGTTTGAAAAGTCTGGCTGAGATTTATACTGGAATTACGTCAGGCAGCATTGCACAGAGCGATCTCATCCTTTTCCCGATTGGGGTCATTGCTGCGGCTATCAGTGGTTATCTGGCGATCCGATTTCTGATGCGCTATCTTCAGAAGAATTCGACCAATATTTTTGTCTACTATCGCTGGTTGTTGGCTGCGGTGATTATCGTTGTAGCGCTGACCCGCGGATAAGCAGAAAAGCAATTCATTAGCCTGAAAATTCGAGCTAAAGAACATTGAACATGTAATTAATCTGATAGTAAGAAATCATCGTCAGTAGTGGAGATTTTAACGTGGAAGAACAACAAACAAATGCGCCCGTAAAAAAGACGATATTCAACAATGTCTTTTTCATTGGCCTAATCAGTTTTTTTGGTGGTATTAGCCAAGACTTGATTTTGCCCATTTTGCCGATTTATTTATCGACCGTATTGCATCTGGATAAGTCCTTTATTGGGTTGACGGAGGGTTTAGTCACCAGCAGCGCCAGTATTTTTAAGATTGTTTCCGGTTATTTATCGGATCGAATTCGCTCTCGAAAGTCGATTGTCTTTGTTGGGTATCTCTTATCTTTAATCGGCAGACCTTTACTCGCTCTGACGACTTCAAGCGGTGTAGTTTTGTTACTGCGCTTTATAGACGGCGTGGGCAAGGGGATCAAAGATTCACCAAAAGATGCCTTGATTGCTGATACGACCGATGCTGCCACCAGAGGCAGAAGTTTTGGTATTGCCCGCGCCTTGGATACGCTAGGATCTGTAGTCGGGCCGCTCATTTTATTTGCTATTTTATATTTACTGAGGGATAACGATATTAAATACCATTATGTTTTTTTCATTGCGGCTATCCCTTTATTCTTTACGCTGGCTATTCTCCAAATCTATGTTAAAGAGACACCGCTAAAAGAAAAAACAACCTCACAAATCCCTTCGTCTATCCTGCCCAGAAAGTTTTACATCTTTCTAGCGATTATGATTGTCTTCACTTTAGGAAACTCTTCCGACACCTTTCTCATTCTACGGGCACAAAATGTTGGGGTAGCCGTACTTGCTATTCCACTCGTCTACGCGTTATTCAACTTTTTCTATGCTGCCGCATCCATCCCGCTTGGCACTTTATCTGACAGGATTGGACGTGAAAAAGTCATTATTTTCGGATGGCTGGCTTATGCTCTAGCCTATCTGGGTTTCGCTATCGCAGCCCAAACCTATCAAATCTGGATATTATTCGCATTTTATGGCATTTACTATGCAACGACTGAAGGCGTTGCTAAGGCATTAATTGCTGATTTGGTCGTCAGTGAGCATCGCGGCAAAGCCTATGGAATCTATAACTCTGTGATTGGTCTGATCGCTTTACCCGCAAGTGTAATCGCAGGTTTTTTATGGGACGCCATAGGAGCACCAGCCCCTTTCTTTTTTGGAGCAGCAATGGCTGGAATAGCGACTATCCTTTTGCTTATTTTTATTCGCAATTTTTATCCAAAGACATCACCAGAAGTTTCTGGATAGTTATATAAATCACCTGTGCAAGTGCCCGCTAGAAAACTACCGGAACTGGCATCACTTCAAATGTCAACTCCCGCTTCGGACAAAGGGCACGGGTTCCGAAAACTAACTATGTATTGCCCTGATATCCTAATGTTGGATAAAAGCCGCATATTTTCCTGTGATATATGATTCTCCATTCCCATAGGCATAGTCGTCTTTTTCGGATTTTGACCAGAATGTCCAATTTTCTGTGAGTGCTCGAATGATATAGCCTGCCGGATTCTTGCGGTCTTGGTCCTTTGTGTGCTGAACAACTTCGGCGACTCGTTTGTAACCATGTTTTTCGATGAGTTGCTTCGCTTTAAGGTATTCAACCCCGAAATTTCCGAGTGACACGAGAATTTCTTTTTTCTCTTCTCTTTCAGTGTCCACAACAGCAGCAGAATAGCTGTTGTGTTGTATATCCTGATTGTATTTATGCTGTCTTGTTTGTGAGTCTGAGTCTGTTATGGATTGGGCGCTTTCAGCCGAATGAATAGGTTCATCTTCGCCAAATGGATGTGGCTGATTTAGCTCATCAAGTTGGGCTTCATCAGCTACATTCTTTGGGCTCGATTGAGCATCCCCATTGGACGTTTCTGGACACATCCACAATTTAATACGAAGGGGCATGATTTCTAAAAACTCGGCTAGCCGCTGCACCAACTGGTTTTCATCCAGTCGATAATGCACAGTCGGTGTGCCATTCGCTTTCATGATGGCGCGCTCAATGCCCAACTTTTCAAGAAACCCTTTGCCATGGACGCGTTTGACCTGTGCCTGTGACAGGTTGCATTCGGCGTTCCAATCGCGCCACGATTTGTAAACCCAACCACCGACCTTTTTTGCGCGTGGGAACCAATGGAGTAACCGAACTGCCATCAAACCAGCATTTTGATCGCCGATAACTTTGGCGATAAGCGCTGACACCGTTCGAATATCAGGGCGATTGAGTTGACGAACGACATTTTGTAGGCGTGCGAGTAGATCAGTCTGGCGGTCAAGCGCACCAGCCGCAGAGTAGCCATTCATGAGTGCCTCCAAGCAAAGCTGAATAGAAGTCGGGTTCAAGAAACAGGACTGAAAGGCGTTTATTCAGTTGCAGGAGAGGGAGGACTGTGATACATTGTGATTACCACATCAGCAATGTATCTTATGTCCGTCACCCACCTGCACATTTCGTCGGTGGGTTTTGTTTTCTAGGGCGGCGCACGGATGTTTTTCATCTTATAAGCCTTAAATACATTGCCACATGGCAATGTATTTCAATCTACTGAGCATTTAGATACGCTTCTGTTTCATCGATTAACTTACGCAAGTGTTGAAGTCGTACTCGAGCTACAACCGCGTCACCTTCCTGTTCAACCAAAGCCAGTGCAAGGTTATATCCGCTAATTTCACTCGTAGGTCGCATCAATTTCACTAATTGTCGAGCTTGGCGTGGTAAGTCATTGTGCGCATTATCTACTCCCGCTTTAGGGCTATGAATGAGATCACCAATCTGTTTTGATGACAAATTCAATTGAATAACTTGTCGCACCATCTCAATCTGATCCTCAGGTGCTAACTCAAGTAGATGACGCAATCGACCTTCGTCAAGATTGTAGCGATCAGCAAGTTCAGTTGCCTCATCGCAAAGACGAAGTAATGCTTTGAACCGACTTAACATGGGTATTCTAAGTCCACCCATCGCCGACAAAATTTCAGCTGTGTATTCACGCTTCCCACGGAGATCAAGTTCCAATGCTTGGCGATAAAAGTCATGCGTCACTGGTCCGTTTGGTATTTCGCAGCCATGCACATAGAGCAACAAAAGCGCTGCTTGTCGCGCCATCGCAATCGCAGACAGTCCGGTACGGGCGGTGTTCTCTTTGGCTTGTCGAAAAGCGGAGGCTTGTTCCGCGGGAATTACGATGCAGGGGATCATGCCGTCGCTCTCGTAGCCGGAAATGAAATCTCGCAGCAGCCATGTCGCCCAATACCGTCGTTCACCTGTTTCAATCCGGTAGAGACGTGTCACGCCTTGTGTTGCATCGACCACGGTGAGTGGATTAACCTGTCCATCATCACGAATCGTTACGGCGAGATTGATCAATTCACGCACAAGCTGTTCTTCGGGTGATAGCATAGGAGCATCTGCTTCGGTTTCGTCATCCGGATTACCCAGCAAATCCAGAACATTGGTGAATGGTCGCCCGTTTTGTCTCGCAGTCAGTTGAGCCGTCTGGATGAGTTCTTTCAAGGCTTGGGTCGGTGTCATCCGGTTCGTGTGAAAGGCTTGGTAGATGCGCTCAGGCAGCACACGACGTGGCTGTACCGGGTCTGGTCGTACCATCTCAAGCAGGATGCGCTCAACCCGCAAACTGTTGTCTATGGCGATGTCAAAGCCGCTGCCACCCAACATGTCGGCTGTAATCGTGTCTAGGAGACCGGTGTTGGCCTGTCGCTTCTTGCCGTTCATGAGACGCTGGCTTTCTGTCCGGCGATGTCACGAACCAGTTTGCCAACCATCTGGGCATAAGCTTTGCTGGCTGAAGCTTTCGGATCGTAGTTGAACACGCTCAAGTGATGGTGATGCGAATAGGACACCGCTTCATTCGCTGGGATCACCCCACAAATGAGCTGTCCCAAAACACTGTGTGACTTTAGCTCGTCGAGGAGTTGTTTGTGGCCTTTGACACGGGTATCCATCTTAGTGACCAAGATACCACTGACATGCAGATGGGGATGCCGCCAACCTTCCCTGATGTCGTTGATCTTGGAAATAACGGACAACAACCCGACCGTTTCCAGATAACGCGGTTCCACCGGCACAATCGCATCAGTAGCTGCGAGCAATCCCATTTCAGTCATCAATGAGAAAGAAGGACGGGTGTCGAT
>JACDGI010000015.1:10979-12031 GCA_013821665.1 Anaerolineae bacterium | reverse complement strand
ATCACAATGGCAGCATAATGATTGGCGATGCGGCTCAAGGGTTCAGCCAAGCGATAAGGTGCACCAGCTACTCCCATCAATTCGCGTTCCGCACCTTCCAACATCGGCGAAGCCGGTAGCACATGCAAGTCATCATCCCAAGTGCTTTGCACAAGGCAATTCGAAAGGACATTCGCAGCTTCTTTGCGGTCGGCCATCAGAACGGTGTACAGGCTGTTATCCGCGCCGTAATCCTTATGTCCTGTGGTGACGAGTGAGGCATGTGCTTGGCTGTCCGTATCCACGAGCAGCACTCGACAATTGCTTGCTCCAGACCGCCTCAACAGTCCAACGAGCCCATAGGCAATATTGGTGGCGGATGTCGATTTCCCGACACCCCCTTTATGATTGGTCAGAACGAAAACACGAGTCATAATCATTTCCTCCACAACACTCAACAAAACGGATTAGAAAAATCGCTGAGGCTGGCAAGGACTTCGAAGAGATGTGCTACACTCTACTTGGGAGTCTTGCTGGACGGATCAGCGAGCCTTCAAGGTGGTATGGGGGAGGGGTAGTTCTCTCCCGATCACCGAAAAGCCAATCTTAAGTTGATGGTTGAGAAGTGGGCGAAATTGTCACACTGAGGAAAGGCGATATAACTCAGAAAATCGGCGGGGTCTACGGGAGAAACATGTTCGGATTGGCTCCTGTCCCTCCCGCAGCATAGGGCGGTAAGCGAACATTCCGTTCTAGGAAGACTGGTGAAGTTATCTTCACCAGTTTTCTTTTTGCCTAAATCTTGATTTTCCTCTGCTCTGCCTTTTTTCTGTATCTGCTTATGAATGTCTTGAAGATAAGAAAAGGGTGATCGCAGTTCCAAATTAATGCATCCCTTGTGATTAATCACGACCCGTGAAACCATTTGTAGTGCGGTGTCCAAATTCGTAATGTGTGTCTCATGTTTGTACTGAAAAGATGTGAGTGTTAATTGAATCCCATTGCGACGATCCTGCCATTTATGCCAAAGACTATCCCCACACTGTTTCAGTAATTTTACCAGATGCTAACAA
>JACDGI010000015.1:0-10969 GCA_013821665.1 Anaerolineae bacterium | reverse complement strand
CGCCTCTTCTTCATCCACAGCTTTAAGTGCAGCGAAGTTCCTGACTTTCGTTTGGGCGGATCCGCCCAAGTTTCTCAGCAATGTCTTCAGAATAAATTGCCCGAATAACAGGCAAAAGTTCGGGATTAACTGGAATATTCATTAATGCTCTTGGAATTTGATCGTCAATGATACAGCACAAGAAACTGATGTTACTATGGTTGAAGTGAAATCCGTAATACCCATTTGAAGATCATTTTGCCAGTGAATCGAATTCGGGTGTTTCAGCAAGATAAACTTGACCATAACCCGTCATATCACTGGTGAAGAGAATGTGCCGCCCGTCAGGGCTAAAGCGTGGGTGAACATGTAACTGTTGAACTTGGAATGTGCCACGATGGTTCAATACTCGGCGTGGCCCTTCAAACTGACCATTCTGCAAACGCCACAGCAGCAAATAGGGATTGTCACGTCCGCCATCACCGACGATCAAGTTTAAATCATTACTGTGGAAATGCATGGATTCGCCGGAAAATGCGAATTCCATTTTGGCAGTGTTGTCGTATCGAATGCTGCCGTAGAAGCTTTCGCCGTTAGCATAGCGCCCATGATAACCAACGTGTTCACCGTCAGCTAACCAATATTCATGTCCCGCTTGGTCGCCTGCATCCGTTGGGCGGATTTTCCAACTGCGTCCATCATTCATATCAAATCCCCAGATGCGGTGGTCAACTTTATGCCACGGCCCTTCATGACAGTAAGTGACGATATGCGGGTGTTTGGGTGACGTATTGACATGTCCGATCCAATAATCTTCCTCAAACACCACCTCGGTTGATCCTTCGTCGGTTGCAATACGAATGATTTGCGAGTGCGGTCTAGCCGCCCAGTACTCTTCAAAACCCAAGTAACCATGCAGCAAATCAACCTTAAACCGCGCCGATAAATCCTCATAGATACCTGTGCAGACGTAATGCCCATCCGCCGTGACATTGGTCATATTCACCGCATAGCCATCGGGAACATGATACAACGGGCGGGTTTTAAGTGTTTGTAAATCGAGCGCCACCAGAAATCGTTCGTGCCAGAAATAAACTTCATCGCGGCAAGGGTTCAGGCTGGCAAATAAAAAGTCAGCCTGTGCAGGTTCAAGATCAGTGAGTTGGGTGATTTCACCCGACCCAAGATTCAAGCTGAACAGATTGGTTCGGTTGCAGCGATCTGAACCAAATAACAACTTTTTGCCGCCGTCATACCAACCCGAATTGGTGAAATACAGGTGATGGCTATGCGCCTTATAATCCGTTAGCTGCCAGATTTGCACGCCAGTCTGTGGATCAGTAAAAATATGCCATTCGGGTTTGAAGATTTGACCTACTGACATTTGAAAAATACCTCCAAACGAACCATGAGTGGCTTCTCAGATAAATATTACGAATGAAGGTTGCCTTTATAGGGAGCAACGATGTGTGCTCCTTGTTTTAAAGAATTACCGGATAAAGCACTAAGTCTTAGGTTCAGTTGCAATAAGGGCGGCTTGTGCTTGCGCTTTCAGGGCAAGTTCCGAAGCGAGAAATGTGTGCGTCTGCGTCATAGAACTCTCGGTACGATTCAAAATGTCATTGACGAACTGGCCGCCGAAGGGCAGGGCTACGTCGTTACAAGGAACATACTGCATCCCTTTTTGATCCACGAGGAACAGGTGATTATCGCCCTCTCGTCCCATAATGTCGCAGTTTTTGCGTAGTTCGATATAGCCGTCCGTACCCGTGATGAACAATCGCACATCACCCCACGTATTGAGGCCATTAGGCGTGAACCAATCCACACGGATATAACCCGTCGCTTGAAGACTACGTAACAGCACATCGCCGTAATCATCCATGTCAGGATATTGAGGATGGTGAAAGTTCGCGACCTGCGAGGCCACAATTTCAGCTTCAGTGCTGCCAGTAAAAAATAAGAATTGATCAATTTGATGGCTGGCAATGTCGTTGATGATGCCCCCGAAAAAACGCTTATGAAAAAACCAATCAGGGCGACCTTGCTGAGAATATCCGAACATACGATGTGGGCCAAAACCAGTTGTTTGAATAACGCGACCAATCGCGCCCGCTTTGACCAGTTCACCCGCTTTGACAGTCGCGCGTTGGGCAAAATGTTCGCTGAAAAAGACCGAATAGATGCGTTTGGTCTCGGCTTGTACGCGGCGGACATCTGCCAATTGTTCCAATGTCGTGAAACCGGGTTTATCCACCAGATAATCTTTACCGTGCTGCATCACACGAATGCCGAGTGGAGCGCGGTCAATTGGAATCGACGCGCTGGTAACAACCTGAACGCTCTCATCATCCAGAATTTCATGGACTGAACGAGCGACTTTGGTTCCCGGATACTGCTTCAAAAAATCTTGGAGTAGGTCTTCCTCTTCCGCATAAACCCAGGCGAGTTCCATGCCCGCTTCCAGTAAACAATTTACCTGTCCAAATATATGACCGTGATTTAAACCGATGGCTGCAAACCGAATGTTCGTCATTTGGGTAAGGACTCCATTGCGCCGTTCATTGAATAATAAAAAGGATCATCTTTGGTAATTGACCCGCGCTCCACAGCTTCTCCTGTGAAGGCCGATTTATACAGGCTGGTGTTGAACTCCAATATGCGCCGCGCTTCTGCACCGCTCACCAGTGGCCGTTCATTTTTATCCATGCTGTCGAGCAATTCAAGCAATTGTTCGGCGTGTGAACCGATTGTGTCTTGTTCGATTGTCTGCCAGCGGCTCAAGTTAGCCACGTCCACCGAACCGTCAACAGTACTGAAATGCCAATTTTCATTGCGGTAACGGTAAAGTGCCGTACATTCGACTGTCGCCTTTTGAAAATCGAGGCGTAGGTAGGTTTCTTGTCGCGGCGATACGGTGCTGGTATTAATTGTACCCATCGCGCCGTTCTCGAAACGCAAGGTCGACATCGCAACTGTGTCAACCTCAATCGGTCGATCCAATGACTTAGCAATAGTCCGAATATCATGCCAATCACCGAAGATATAGAGGAATAAATCGGTCAGATGGATGCCATGCCCGACCGTCGCGCCCCCTGTTTCAGTCGCCCATTTGCCCCGCCAAGCCACTTGATGATAGGCCAACGGACGATACCACAAGGTATTGCAAACACCGACTAACGGTTGACCCAGTTCTCCTGCTGCCATCAGCCGCTTGAGATGTTTAACCGCCGAGCCAAAACGCCACTGAAAAACCGTGTTGACATAGCGACCAGTGCGGGCTTCGGCTTCGGATAGTCGGTCAAATTCATCAAGAGAAGCACACAGCGGTTTTTCGCAGTAAACCCATGCTCCGGCTTCCAAACTCTGTACACACAAATCAAAATGGGTGCTGGGCGGTGTCAGAATGTGTACGAGATCAGGATGAACTGCTGCCAACATATCGGTTGTGTTGGTGAACCCCTGTGGAATGTGCTGTTGTTCGCAAAATATATTCAGTTTAGCCTCGTCAGTATCGACTGCTGCCACGATTTCGACACGTTCTCCAGCGTGTCGCAGTGCATCAACGTGGCTGCTAACAATTGCGCCTGTGCCGACGATAGCGACCCGATAGGTTTTCATAAAAATTTCTGTCCTTGTTTAGCAAAAATGGAACGACCATGTATCACATTTTCAAATATATTCGTATTCAGGTTTAGATGCACAAACCATCCTAAACCTCTCATTAACTATTTTCCAACCTTTTGAATGAACTTGCTCCCTCAAAATCGTTAGTGCCAACCACTCGAAAGAGTTACAAAATGTTCTTCCAAATGGTAACCACTTTTGTCCTCACATCGAATACACTATCTGTAGGCTGATTGTACGGGCTTGGCGTTGACAAGCCCTCTTCTCCGCGCATCTTAGCAATACTGATGCTTTCTGTATTTTGAGTCTCCTTCAGGCGGCTTTATTCATCTTGCCGCAGAATAAACCCTGCTGCAACCTTTGCACAAAACCTATCTTTGCCATCGCCGCCTGTGCTGCATTTGCCGCTTGTTGTGCATAGGAAGTGCGCTCAGTGCCGTTTTTTACTCAGTCAGATACTTATGAGGTTTAACTTTTTAATTACGAAGCATCTGATGTAGGGGTGGAACGTGTTTCGCCCGCCTAAAGTTTTCTCCATCCTAATTTGTCAAACATTATGAACCACCGACAAAGACGACTCTGACGATGTTGATGACATTTCTGACATAAACCTTCTTTGCTCTGAACTGTCAACTGAAAACTTCACAGCGAAATTGAAGAATCTGAAGAATTTTGCGAATATTCGGCAGATCGCTCACTCAATGTCGCCGACAAAGCATTCTGAACAGATTCAAATTTGTGCATAATTTGAATCATCTGAATCAAGCGGCCTCTTTCCGATAAAGTTTGTGTAATTATTTAGTGGCCTGTTCCGCTTCTTGCTGCTTCTTAATGGCAGCCAATATTTCCGCATCAGGACTTTGTTTGTAAAAATCATCCAGCGGATAGCAACCGGACACCAACCCTTTACGAGGGGCAGTGGTGCAATCGCTGAAGGTACGGCATAAGCGTTTGCGTTGCAAAGGGTTGCCGGATAGTACATCGGCTACCAGGTCGGGATACGATAGCATCATGCGCCCGATGCCCACAAAATCGGCTTTGCCTGTACGAACGACATTTTGGGCGACCTTCGGCAACCACTCTTGCAAATATGAGTAGCCTGATCCAACGATGATGAGTTCTGGGCGATGCTTTTTGAGTTCAGCGGTGACATTAATCTGGCGTACCACACCAACCAGCGGGTCTTCTGGTGGTTGGTAACCATCCGAAGGCGGGAATAAGGCTGGTCGTTGCAGATGGGGTGTGTAGTAGGGGCTTCCACCGGTGATGCACACCAAGCGAATATTGAGCGCGTGCAGCAAATCCAGAAAGGCTTTCGGCTCGGTCAAATCAATCCCAGTGCCGCTGCCATCCGAACCAAACGCATATGGATATGGTTTACCACCCAGTGATTCAGGCTCGCCAGTGCCATCCGCGCCGGGACGGAAGGGGATCCAATCGAAGGCGCTCAAACGCACCCCGATGTCCAAACCCGGTGCTTCAGCACGCACGCCTTCAACCAATTCGCGCAGGAAACGGGTGCGGTTTTCAAAACTGCCACCGTATTTCCCATCCCGATCCACCGCGCTTAAAAATTCATGCCCGAGGTAGCCGTGACAGTGTTTAAGGTCAACGAAATCGAATCCAATTTTTTGCACCAACACCGCCGCTTTGACGAAATCCTCGATCAAACGGGCAATATCGTCGTCGGTCATCAACTTTTGGTCAGATGGCAGATTGTATTTACGGTCGAGCAGTGGATGATTATAAAGAATATGGGGTTCGAGTTTACCGTTGTCGTAAGGCCGCGCAAAACGACCGGAATGCGTGAGTTGAAGGCCAATGAGAAGGCTATCTGCACCACCAAAACGCGCTTGATGGGCGGCGACCAAGGTTTCACGCAGTGCAGCCATCTCACCACAGGTTTGCTCATTGATAATCAATTGGCGTGGGTTAGCGCGGCCATCCATCCGCACCGCGACAGCTTCCCCGCCCCATATCAATTTGGCGCCACTCTCTCCAAAGTGCTGCCAGCGCCGCTGCACCAAATCTGTCGGATGGCCGTCACTGCTGCCATCCCAACCTTCCATCGGCAGTACAGCGAAACGGTTGCTCAGGGTTTTGCCCTTATAGTTCAATGGTTGTGAAAGCGGTGCGTCTGCACCAACCTGCACTTCGTCGTCAACATCCAGATTTGCACCGATCTCCAGTAGGTGATTACGGAAATCATCCGGCGTGCGGAGTTGGGCGATCCGGCGATACTGCATTATCTGTCCTCCATGTCTTCTAGACGCTCCAAAATATCCCGCAATATCGCCATATCCGAGTCAGGCCGTCTCGTGGCTAACGGATGCGGTGCATCAGAGCCGATCCAACCACGTAATTTAAGGAACTGTGCCGCACTGTGTTTATAAGCGGGAACTGGTGCCCGAAAAGCGAAAAAGCCGAGATATTGAATAAGATCATTTAATTCATAAAAACCCGCATCACCGGAAGCCCACATGGCATCCCGCTTGGCGAATAAGTCAGGCGCAAAGGTACTCAAGCCGAGTAGATAATCACTGCCGTACATCACCATATCGACTGCCAGATCGTTTCCGGTAAACACTTTAAAATCCGGCCGTTGGCGATTACGCATATCAATGCGCTCCCACTCCAATTGGCGGCTCAAGGAAGAATGTTTTGCACCGATACATTCCCGCACATCGAGCAAACCAGCATACGTATGAAGGTCATAAATGGAACCGAACGGCGCGAACATCTTGCCGAGTTCGAAAGCGATAAAACGCGAGCAGTGCCGTCCGATTTCGTTATAAGCGGCAATAAGCTGTTCGGGAGATTGCCCCGTCAGCCCGTAAGACTGAAAAATAATCGGTGTGCCGCCCTGTGCTTCGATGAGCGTGATTTGCTGGAAATAAGCATCCCGATTCCACGGGTCACCGGGTTGGTCGCCGACGAAAGCCCCTGCCGCGAAGGCACCGCCGGATAATGTTTCGCGTGTGCGTTCCAACACCGTCTGACGGGTTGCCACATCAATCATATTCACGTAACCCGTATCCATATTCACAGCAGGCATCAGTCCGGCTTGGGCTGTACGCGCGACGTGGGCGCAAAAACCGTCCCAATCAACCGCGCCATCGTCATGAAAGGGGAGCAAAATCGCTGATATTCCGGTAATCGTACGTCCCGGCGTCAGCAATGTCAGAGGGTTAAGGGCTGTTTCGATCATGGGCAACCGTCCTCGCTCGTTTGAATCTGGCCGCTCGATTGCAGATGTTGGATGTAACTTTGTAGGGCATTCTGGTTATGTTGGCGCACCGCTTGTTCAACTGCATAAGGATTACGCGATTGAAATGCCGTCAAAATTTGTTTGTGTTCTTGCTGGGCATCAGCGATACGGTGACCAAACACATCCTTTAGATAGTGCAGTCGCAGACGATCCCAGTGATCTAGTACCTTTTGTGTCATCTTCATCGTCAGGACATTTTTCGAGCATTCACAGACAAAGAGGTGAAGCTGCTTGTTATCCTGTGACCATTGTTCGGGATGATCAATATTGTCATCCATGCGGTTGATGAGGTCCGCTAACTTTTCCATTTCGCGGTCGCTCATACAGCGGCACGACGCACGGCTGCAAATGACTTCCAATGATTCAAGCAGTGCGAAAATCTCGAAGATGAAATTGGCGTTGATGTCGGTCAAAGTCGCACCCACGTACGGTTCGATGGTAATGAAGCCGTCCGCTTCAAGCTGCCGCAGCGCCTCACGGATCGGAATCTGGCTGACGCCCATCGTTGCCGCCAGATCGTCGATTACCAAGCGAGAACCGGGTTCGTATTCACCATGAATGATTGCTTGCCGCAGCGCATCATAGACTGCTTCGTTTTTACTCTTAAATATGGGGCGCATAAGCAAACCTTTGCATTTCTTGAAAAATCATATATCCTATAGGATATACGACATTGGCCTAATTGCCAAGTACTTGTGAAAGGGGAGTATGACTAGACCAACCTCAGTCATTGTCATTCAAAACATACCGATTAATTAAATTTAGGAGAGAAAAATGAAGTCGTCCAAAATTAGTATTACCCTCCTTCTCGCATTACTCATTACACTCCTCTCGGCTGCCGTTGTACAAGGGCAGGACAAAACGATGTACGTTGAATGGTGGGGTTCACAAAGCCGCCATGATCGTACGATTAAAGTCATCGAAGATTATGAAGCTGCACACCCCGGTCTGGATATCACTTACGAATTCGCTAATTTCAACGATTACTGGACGAAGTTGAACACGCAAGCAGCAGGTAGCCAACTCCCATGTGTCATGCAGCAAGATTATGCCTATTTGGCCGAATGGAGCAAGCGCGGTTTGCTGGCTCCGCTCGATCCTTTCTTTGAATCGAAGGCGATTGATGTTTCCAACGTTGCCAAGTCGATTCTAGACAGCGGCACAGTAGATGGTAAGGTCTACGGCCTGAGCCTCGGCACCAACTCACAGTCCTTCATCTTAGATGTAGACGCATTCGCCAAAGCCGGTGTGGATTTGCCCGCCGCCGATTGGACATGGAAAGATTTTGAAAGCATCGCCATGAAGTTGCACGAAAAATTGGGCATCTGGGCGATGTCGTACGGTCTAGAAGATGTACAGATGTGGAAGTCACTCTATTTGGGTAATGGTGCAAATGCTTTCTCGCCAGATGGCAGCGCATTAGGCTACACAGATGACAAGCCCCTCGTTGATTATTACAAAATGATCCTTCGTTTAGAAGACGCGGGGGCCATCGGTACGCCGGATGAAACCGCCGAATTCGTGAATGGTAGTCCGGAAAGTTCGCCCCTCGTGACAGGCAAAGAAGCTATGCGTTATCAATGGAGCAATCAGGTGGTAGCCATTTGGAATGCTGCTGGCAACAGCCGTCACTTCAAATTGTGGCCCTTGCCCCGTTTGGAGGGTGGCAAACCGGAGAATTATTTGAAACCCTCGATGTTCTTCTCGATTACAGCGGGATGCGCGACACCCGATCTCGCTGCCGATTTTATCAATACATTCACCAATTCTCTGGAAGCCAATGATGTCTTGAACGCCGAACGGGGTGTGCCCATTTCCTCAGTGGTACGTGACCATTTACAGCCCAAGTTGGATTCAGTCGGTCAAGCAACCTTCGATTTCCTAGCCGCGATTGAAAAGGATAGCAGCCCTGTTCCGCCACCTGATCCAAAAGGCTTCAACGACATTCTCACCAACGTTTATACCCCACTGTTCATCCAACCTGTGATGTATAAACAGGTCTCGATAGAAGATGGTGTAGCCACACTGCGTAAAGAGGCTGAGGCCATCTTGGTAACAAACAAGTCGTCATAGGTCACACTGACAAATTTCTTTTAAGCGATGCTGTTCATTTATTGGGCAGCATCGCCAATGATTCAGGGATATTTGAACGGTTTGGCGAAACTGTTGACGTGCTGTTCACGAACGAAAATAGTTCTCCGTAAAAAGATGATTCTTAGGTAACTTATATGGAAAAACCTGTGATTGCCGTGTCAGGGACGAAACCCATTGAGCCGCACGCGGCGCACACGCGGCCTAAGTCCAACGCTAAAGTCAGAAATTTCAGACAAAACAATCTGGTTGGCTACTTATTTATCTCTCCGTGGCTCATCTGTTTTATTGTGTTCGCCTTGATTCCCGTCGCAATTTCGCTTGTGTTAGCCTTCACCGACTATGACATTCTAAGTCCTAACACCGGGCAATTTATTGGTCTGCAAAATTTTCATCGTATGTTTTATGAAGATGTGCGCTATGCGCGATCCGTCACCGCGACCTTCCAATATGTCTTTTTCTCGGTCCCCTTGCGGCTCGTGTTTGCGTTGGGTGTCGCGCTCGTCATGAATGCCAAACGGCGCGGTGTCTATTGGTATCGTGCCATTTACTATGTGCCATCCATCATTGGGGGCAGTGTGGCGGTAGCTGTTATGTGGCGGCAGCTTTTTGGCAACAATGGGGTCATTAATGCGGTGATCGCATCGATTGGTTTCCCCGAAGTGAAATGGCTTGGCAACCCCCAGACAGCTATCTGGACATTGATACTCCTCGCCGTGTGGCAGTTCGGCTCACCGATGCTAGTTTTCCTTGCTGGTTTACGGCAAATCCCCCAAGAATTGTATGAAGCTGCGTCGATTGACGGTGCGAGTAATTGGAAGAAATTTTTGCGGGTGACACTGCCACTTCTGACGCCGATTATTTTTTTCAACTTGATTATGCAACTCATCGCCGGATTCAAAGTCTTTACACAGGCATTCATCGTCACTGGTGGCGCTCCATTAGATACCACCTTGTTTTATACACTTTATTTGTACAACCGTGCCTTTGTGAATTACCAGATGGGCTATGCCTCGGCAATGGCTTGGGTCATGCTGATCGTCATCGCTGTATTGACCATCATCAGTTTCAAGTTGTCATCATTCTGGGTGTTTTATGAGACGAAAGAGGGATAATGTCTACCCGTACAATCGCCATTAACCTCAAAAACGAGAAACGCAAACAAAAATTTACCAATGCGCTGATTTATCACGTTGCCGTGATCTTTGTCGGCCTGTTGATGCTCTATCCGGTGATCTGGTTGTTCTCCAGTTCATTCAAATCTGCCGATGAAGTCTGGACGACCGTTAACACTCTCGTACCTGCCACGCTGCATCTTGAAAATTATGTGGAAGGTTGGCGGGGTTTTGGCGGCATCTCTTTCGCGACCTTCTACAAGAACTCTTTTCTGTACGCTGGAATTGGCACATTATTCACCGTTTGCGGGTCAGCTGTAGTCGCCTATGGATTTTCGCGATTGCGCTTTCGCGGACGTAATGTCTGGTTTGCAATCATGCTGCTGACATTGATGCTGCCTTCACAAATATTGTTGATCCCGCAGTACATCATCTTCAGCAAAATTGGCTGGCTGAACAGCTATCTGCCACTGCTCCTCCCGCGATTAGGTGGCGATGCTTTTTTCATTTTTATGATCGTCCAATTTATTCGTGGCATTCCGGTTGAACTTGATGAAGCTGCTATGATCGACGGCTGTGGTAAGACAGGCATCTTTTTTCGGATCATTTTGCCGCAGATCAAACCCGCGCTGGTGACAGCCGCCATTTTTTCGTTTTATTGGACATGGGAAGATTTTCTAGCTCCGTTGGTGTATCTATCCGACCCGCATCTGTACCCCGTTTCGGTGGCGCTGCGTTCGTTTTCTGATCCCGGTGGCATCACCAATTGGGGCGCTGTCTTCGCGATGCTCGGTTTGTCACTTGTGCCGGTATTCGTATTATTCGTCTTCTTCCAGCGTTATTTGGTTGAAGGTATTGCGACGACAGGACTTAAGGGATGAACACATTT
>JACDGI010000522.1 GCA_013821665.1 Anaerolineae bacterium | reverse complement strand
CCGGACTCCTTTACCGCGCCGGGGCGCTGGGCGACATCACCGAAAAGGGCATGGAAACGCTACAAGCCTTGGGTATCAAACTGATTTGTGATCTCCGCAGCGAAGAAGAAGAAGTCGCCGCGCCGGATAAGCTGCCTCGAAATCCAGCACCGATTTATGCCCATCTGCCTTTACTAGCCGAAGATAACCGCCGAGAAAGAGTAATAACCCTCTTTTTCAACCGCCGAAAATTTACCACCATGATGCCCGATATGTATACACGCGTCATCATCGACGGTAACGCCCACCTTTATGGCGATATTCTGCGTCGCATCGCCAACACTGATAATTTACCGACACTCATTCATTGCACCGCCGGCAAAGATCGTACGGGCGTGGCCGCTATGCTCATCCTCAGTCTGCTTGGTGTGCCGGAAGATGTCATTCTGGCGGATTATTCCCTCAGCAATCTGTACTACGACAGCTACCTCAAATTTGGTACCTTAGCGATTGGTTCGGTTGCGTGGACAGGTGTTAAAGTTGAAGATTTACAACCGTTATTCGTTTCCCATCCTGATACTTTGAAAGCCGCAATCGCACATATCCACCGCAAATATGGCTCTGTGGAAAATTATCTACGCAGTGCCGCCGGTGTAAATGACGAAATTCAGCAAAAGATTAAAATCAACTTGCTGGAGAACTGATTTCTTAATTATTCTCTTAGGTGAAAGTAAATATTGATTTCTTCTCACCTTTGCGGGGAAAATCTCTAAACATTCGAGTTAATATAGCCCGAATATCCTCTTCT
Organism: Anaerolineae bacterium; assembly: GCA_013821665.1. Classification (GTDB taxonomy): domain Bacteria; phylum Chloroflexota; class Anaerolineae; order Aggregatilineales; family Phototrophicaceae; genus CFX2. The sequence continues at coordinate 5,218 of JACDGI010000522.1, read as the reverse complement.
TATTTACATAAAATTCAGATAGCATGAATAATATAATTGACTCAGTGTTAATTTTCATGCTATTATTTTTCTTATATCAACACTGCAATCTGTTTAAAAATCAGGTTGTAAATTGCGGGAAGGAGGCAAATGGACATGGGCAACTTAATGATAGTGCAGAATACGACGCTTAAACCAACCGCCTCGCTGACCCAATATCCCCGTCTCTACTTCTTTTTCAAACATGCGGAATTCGGTCAGGCAGTTCGTCATTTGTTGGAAACTGAAATCACCATTACCAACAAAAGCGCAGAAGAGGAGCTTAAGCAGATCACGCTTGAAGACTGTGACATGCTCATCACGGATACACTGGACATCCTTAAGGCAGTGCGCGCCAATATAACCTTGACTGATTTGCCTGTTATGGTCGTGCTTTCACCTTCAGAAAGCCAAGCACAGGTTCAAGCGTTGGATAGCGGCGCGAATGATGTGGCTGTTATGCCCATCGCTGCTGACTTGTTGAAGGCTCGCATCCGCCGTATGGTCAAAACCAAGCAGCGTAGTGAAGAACAACATCAGGTCATTACATTCTTCAAAGCGGCCTATGAAAAGAAAGATCGCTTCTTGCAAATCGTCACCCACGATTTGAAAAACCCGGTTAATAATGTTCGGCTGGCGCACTATTATTTGCAGGGGGAAATCAATGAAAGCCCCGCAAATAAAGAAGCACTCGATACGATAGAAATGGCAGTACATACAATGAACGATCTGATCAATGATTTTCTGGATACGGCAGCGCTCGAAAAGGGCAAAACCCAACTCAATCTTGAGACGTTGGTTATGGAAGACCTCATCTGGGAAATCGTTTCACGTTACAGTGAAACCGCCAACGTCAAGAACATTACCCTGTTGATGGGTGAAACTGAAGGCGAAATTTTGGCTGATCCCAATCGCTTCATGCAAGTGATGAGTAACCTCGTCAGCAATGCCATTAAATTCAGCCCGAATGACCGCTTCGTCACCATTAGCTCGGTTATCGAAGCTGGACAAGTACGCTTGATGGTCGGTGATGAAGGTCCCGGCATTCCAGCCCATGAACAGGGTGCTTTGTTCGAGCCTTTTTCCAAACTCAGCCCACGCCCCACCAATGGCGAAAGCAGTACTGGACTTGGCCTATCAATTGTCAAAGAACTGGTTTTGCTGCATAAAGGCAAAGTTGGTGTGGATAGTGCGGAAAATAACGGCTGCACCTTCTGGGTTGAGATGCCGCTTTACCAACCTCATTTAGAAGCTATCGCTGTTTAAAACGGCGTTTACAACTGACCTAAATCGAAGAGGTGCAAATGCGCCTCTTTTTGTTTTAGGTATACCACTCGCTCCATTCCTTACCCTCGGTCGGCTGATGCGGTACATACTCGCGATGAGTCGCGTTTTGAATATAGTCGAGCGCAACCGGGAAATTCTCTTCGGGTGTACGCACTGAATCCAAGAACAAGGCGTTATCATTCCACGGTTGATAGTAGGCACGCATCCGAGTCACATCTTCCCAACCGACTGGCTTCCAACCGGGAACGTAGTGAACACGATCCCCCATCCGTTCGCGCCAAATCTGGTCATCGGAACAGTAACAGTATAAAGCGCTAAACTTCGCTTTGTGACGCTGGGCGATTTCGCTGGCAACGGTACGGAAATGATCCAGTGGGAAGGTCGCATCTAAGATGCAGCTTAGTCCCAAGCCTAATTGCTCGTCGGCCATATCGAGGATGACGTAATAGCCATCACCGGTATTTTCTTTCGCCAAGTTATGATCACGCAGCACCCGTTGTACACGGTCTTTGGCGAACACAGGAATACCCAAGCGCCGAGATACTAGCCTTGCCATTGTTGTCTTACCGCCACCCGGCATCCCTGCGATAACAATAAGTGTCGGATCCATTGCCATAAAATAAAGTCCCTGTCGTGCATTGTAGGCTGCGATCAACTATTTCTAAATCGTATGGGTAGGGAAACGATGTGTTTCCCCACCCGAATAGACTCTACTTAATTTTCGCCCATGTGCCGCTGCTAGTATTGCTAAAACGGAACACACCCTGCGGCGAGTCAATATAAACCGCACCTGTATCTTCATACTGGATGGTTCGAGTACCTCTGTCAATGTCGGTCGTCGCGAAGCCCACCGCATTACTCCAACTCCCAACAGGCGCATTCGTATTGCAGTAAGCCCATGCAAACATCCTCTGTGGTGCGAACAAGCCACTAGGTGGTGTCCCAAAGCAATTATAAGTCGTGGTACCATCCCAACCATTATCATAGGTAATAAAGCGCGCATCCTGATTTTGTGCGCCATAAATCGGATTTCGGGCCGGTTCATTGAAAACAATCATAAATCCTCGCTCAAACGCTTGGAAACCACCACCACTAGAGACTTGGACCCCTGTTGGGCAGCCGGAGTTCGGAGGCGCAAATTGGTTGCCGAAGAACCACGCGGTCGCGCACTGTATGGTAATCGCTACCGAACGTGTATCCTGCGCTGCGCCACGGAAAACCACTAAACGATAAACCACCAACGTACCGAGGTTGCCCGGTACTGTCACCGGCAGCGATCCCGACGGCACAACATTGAAGCTCTGGGATACTTGCCCTTGAGCGTTCAGCACATCAATACGCGCTGAGTCGGCTTGCGCACTCCAAACCAATGTAATTGAAGAATTAGCTGTCACATTGGTCGCAGTCGAGTTGAATGATAGAATTTGCGGGGCGATAGGCGTTAAGGTGGCAGTTGGCAGCACCGGTGTGTTGCTGGCAATCGGTGTATTCGTGGCAGTGCTGGTCGACGTATTAGTCGCGGTGGGGGTGATCGTGTATGTAGATGTCAACGAAGGTGTGAAGGTTAATGAAGGTGTTGGTGTGGCTGTGTTGGTCGCCGTAGATGTCGGTGTGGCTGTAGGCGTATCCGTCGCCGTACTCGTCGCTGTCGCAACCGGCGTTTCAGTGGGGGTATTGCTCGGTGTGAGAGTCGGCAGCACAGCTAGGGTAGGCAATACTACGACTTCCTGTTGCGGTTGGCAAGCTGCCAACAGCAAGAAAGTGAGACCGATCAGCATGGTACAAAACTTTTTTGAAACCATAATCACCCCCTGCATAACCGAATAATATGACTCTCAAAATAACGCGCACAATTCTTTTCTTAATGATACTCATCTTCACCTGTGCTTGCCAAGAGACTACAGTCCCATATGCAGCACCCACATTACCTATTCAAACTCCTGTAACACTCCAAGACTTTCGCCCGACATTGACCCCTCAAGCCATTGTCGCGCTGATTCCGACCGCCATATCAATACCTCTACCCACCAATCTTCCCTCACCGATCCCACCGATAGCCCTACAAATCTTACCGACGCTGCCACCGCTACCCTTTAGCAGCCCGTCGCCAGCGTTTACGATTGATCCGAATGCCACGCCTAGCGGCACACCTGTTCCAACGCGTCCACCGGCTGCCAACACCTTTATCATCGGGCAGTCAGCGCAAGGCCGCGATATTCTGGCATGGCGTTTAGGTAGTGGGAGTAAGACTCTGCTGCTGGTCGGTGGTATCCATACGGGTTTCGAGTCGAATACGGTGCTGCTGATTAACGCGCTGATCGCACACTTTGAAGGCACACCGATTGATGTGCTGCCGGGAATGTCGATCATCCTCATTCCGGTACTTAATCCAGACGGTCTTGTACGGGGACGCAACGCCGATGGTCGCTTTAACGGCAACAATGTGGATTTGAACCGCAATTGGGACTGCGACTGGTCGGCGACTGCCTATTGGAAACAGGAAAAAGTGAACCCCGGAGATCGACCGTTTTCTGAACCGGAGACGCAAGCGCTTAAAGCCTTTATGCAGCAAATACGTCCGACTGCGGCTTTGTTTTATCACTCAGCGGCCAACGGTATCTTCGAGGGCACCTGTAACAATGTGGTCGATTCAGCCCAACTTGCGGCTGTGTTGGGTGACGCTTCCGGCTATCCCTACGGCAAACCGTTCACAGCTTATACGGTTAGTGGCACGGAGTCGAATTGGGCGGATGGGCAAGGGATTCTCTCGGCGGATGTCGAACTGGCTGGTACGCGTGATGCCGAGTTTGAGCGCAACCTACGCGGTATTTTGGCTGTCGAATGTTGGATGACGGGCGACCTCGATATGCCGCAGTGCAAGCGTTGAAAATACAAGTTCGTTACGGAACTGTTATTGCACAAATTGCAAAATTTGCAATACTTCCGCCGAAATGGCAGGCGGCAGCGAGGGAGCCATCCGCCGAATGTTCATTTTGTGCTGGCGGGACGCTCGGCTGATGCCGCCAGTGCAGCGGTTGGCTCGCGTGTGTCCGCCGCTGCATTTTTGCCTTGCCGTCGCAGCGGCTTCAAGGGAGTGATCCGCCGAAAATGCAAAGACAAAACCATTTTTACCACAAAGGCACAAAGAACACAGAGGCGCAGAGAAAAGAATGGGAACAATGCATACATTTATCATAAGTAGATTGTAGCACAAAAGTTCTTTTGTGACGGTTCGAGTTTACAAACTTTTGTGGATGGTAATCAATTGCCGGAATGGTCACAGACCATTCCCTACAAGGGGAAATATATTTAACTTCTAAAGGGCATTTTGGAAACTTTATCGTGTAGGGAGTCAAGACCTGAACTGTCATTAGGCAGATTGATTTCGTGCAATTGGGAAACGTAGGGTAGAAAGTGGCTGGTGCAGCTTTTTGTGACGTGGCGATTGGCATAAAATGTAACATGTGTTGCCCGCATAATGAGTAGCCTCAGAAACGGCCTTCTGATATGAAAAAGCGCTCCATAAGATGGCTTGCTCTTATTATCCTGATTGCTGCGCTGGGAATATTCAGCGTTACGGTTTTGCGTGACACACAACCCTTGATTGAGTCTTATACGGCTGACCGGTTGGCGGTCGATTATCGTGGCGTTGAAGCGGGGACAGAGGCTGTCAACATGTCATGGAAAGCCGACAACGTATCGGATGATAACTTCATGCGAATGGAGGCTTGGGTTGGCGAACGATGGGTGTTGATTGGCGAGCATTTTGCGCCGGAAAAATCTGACCGGATTGTCATTTCGCATCCCCTCAGTTTTGCTCATCCTCTCTACCGCTTGACCATCCTCAATAAAGACGGAGAAATTGTCGACGAGCGCAAACTCGAACTGACTTATGATGATACCCAAACAACAC
>JACDGI010000521.1 GCA_013821665.1 Anaerolineae bacterium | reverse complement strand
GAGTCAGCGTCAGCGCGTCACTTGTGTCCTGAGCAGCCGCGACGGTCATGCTCAAAACAATCATCACAAGGCTGATCGACAGCAGCAAACGCATTAACTTTGAATGATGACTCATGAAAACTTCTTTCCTCTAAACGACGCAAAGATGTCTGCGTGGTACGACAAATATTAAATCGGCTGGCCGGGTGGGCTAAGCTGCGCCGTCACACCACCATCCACATAAATCACTTGTCCGGTGACATAAGTTGCATCCTCGGACGCTAGAAAGGCCACCATCGCCCCGATCTCTAACGGTGTCCCAAAACGCCCCATCGGAATTCGTTGCGCAACCTGTTCCAGTCGCGGATCACTGGGTGGTGCGGATCGATCCGTAAGGATGGCCCCCGGTGCAATCGCGTTCATACGGATGCCGATTTGCGCCAGATCGAGCGCCATCGCGCGGGTCATCATGTCAATTGCTCCCTTGGTCAGATCATAAGGATGCCCCGTCCAATGAGCGCGAAATCCGCCAACGGAACTGATGTTAATGATGCTGCCGCTCTTGGCCGGACGCATGATTTCGGCGGCACGCTGCGCGCACAGATAAGGCGCACGAATGTTAATGGATAGCTGGTGATCGAGCATGGTTTTGTCGGCTTCAAACAGCGTTTTCCGGCGCAGATCAGCCGCGTTATTCACCAGCAGATTGATCGTCCCGAAGGCTTCCAACGTCGCTTGGAAAAGGCGGTCGATTTCATCATCGCTTGTGAGATCCGCCGCAAGCCCGATGACCGGAACGCCGAGCGCTTGCAACTCCTGAGTGGTCGTTTCGACCTCTTGCGCATCAAGCCCGTGGATGACGATTTTCATACCTTCGCGTGCCAGCCGCAGTGCAATCCCTTTGCCGATACCCCGGCTCGAACCGGTGATGAGCGCTACCTGATCTTTGAATTCGGGATAGCGCGGACGAATAGACTCGAATAGGGTTGTGACTTGCATCAATTTGGGGAAATCCTTCACTGAAAATCATGATGTTGATTGATGACCAATGCCGTCACAGAATACCGTCAATTGTCTGACCATGCCATCGCGCAAAAAGATGTGCTGGCTCAGCGCGGCATCCAGCGTATTACCCCTTATTACCACCTGACTTTGATCGCTCAATTTGACGATAATTTGCGCTTCCGCTGAAGCCTGAATGACGATGGGTACTTGGCAGAAAGTATAGGCCAGCGATTGTGGCGGCAAATCAAGCTGTTGTGGCTTCCAGCCCACATCGTAATACTCAAAAGTGGCGGACGCAGTCAGTAATTCTTGAGTACGTATCAACAGCGGATTGATGCCGATTTTGCCTTGCTCGATAATCAAACCGAGTTCGGCTAAGCGCGTGATAATTTCTTCTTTCACCATGCCAGTCATACCGGGTTGTTTCGCGCCTTGACCTGCGGGTGTGTGTGAGTAAGGATCGGTTGGGAACGCGCCGTAAACATCCGGTGATTTGTTGAAGCCCAAGCCTAGCCGAATATCGAAATAAGCATCGGCCAACGCTTGAATTGTTTCCTGTGGCGCATCTTCGGTCACAGCATTGAGTACGGCCTCCTGCGCGGCCAGCAAGTATTTGGAAACCATATGCCAGTAGATACTGCCTAAGCCTTCATAGGCAAAAAAAGTTCCTGAACGCCCCGTAAACGCGTCATGATGAAAAACCCGCTCAAACAGTGCCATAATCGCCTCGGAGTCGACTGCAACGAGCTGGGCAAATTGCTGCTGCTGCTTGAGGTTCGTCAGGGCTTGCGTCACATCTTTAGCATTCCGAATGTGCCCGCTGAAGTGATAGTCGCCATTCACATCTTTGACGATCAGGCTGCGCTCATTCTGTTTGACCAATTCCGCAACGAGCGCTAAGCCGCTGACAACTTTCGCCTCGATGCGGTTCTTCTCCAAAAAGCCGGGAAGATCGCGGTTCGGATAAAGAATATAACTATGCTGGTCGGCACGATACAGGGCGCTGTGACGAATGGTTTGCAGCAGTTCCAAAGACTCGCTTGAGGTGAGCAAGCCTGACGAGAGAATCGCGACTTGCCCTTCGAACATCTCGGCAAGGTGATTAACCGTTGCGCGGTTGCCGTCGAGTTTGAGCGTGTTATAAGCGTGGTACAGACCATCATCCCGTTTGTTGGCGCGTAGCGTATGTTCGACATAAGTTTGTGCCAGCGCGAGAAATTGTTTCAGGTCATTGACGGATAACGGTGTAACCTCACCAGAGAAACCGTTGTTATAGAACCCCCAACGATAGTCACTGCCCGCTTGCCCTAAGGCATCCATCACGCTTCGTCGCTGCTCGTCGCTGATCGGGTTGTTGAGTAAGGAATGATTGGCGATTAGCACTTGATCGATGGTTGTAAAAAGGCTATGCACTTCGCTCGAAATGGAGATATTGGTCACTGAAGTTGCTTTTAACAAGTCGGCAAAAAAGGTGATGTAACGTCGTAGATAGCATAACGTGACAACCGATAGACCTTTGCCGACCAGCGCGTTATTAGCGTCGTTCCATTCAGGGCGCTGGGTGTTCATCCAGATGCCGCCTTCAGGCACAAAGTTGACCAGTTTCGCCAGCAATAAAGTCAGCAGCTTTTCAGCCAGTGTGACGTATAGAACCTTGCCCTCTGCATCCAGTACCAGCTTGCCATCACTGCCGCGTTCATTGACAAGAGCCGTAACCTTCTGATCTGCCGCCCAATCAAAGTCGATGGTGGCGTAAGGATCATTGACCAGCGCTGGATAGGCTTTGAGGCGGTAGGGGATATTGGCATAACTAAACATCTGCCGTGCCAGCAAATCTTCGAGTTTGCCCGGATAAAACTTGGCGCAAACTTCCATCAACTTCTGAAGGTAAATAATCTGGTGGTCGCTCCAATAACCGATATTCGCCCACGGATTATTCGGTTCGGGCTTCTCCCAATCAATGCCGTTGCGCGTCACACGGTAAGGATTGTAGCCATCGGCAGTCGTGGCATCCAGGAATGTACCGATCATACCTTCAATAAATTCAGGGTAAGAGTAGGCCAGCGCCTCCCAATTTTGGAAGATGTCGCGCCAATTGCCTTCGTAATCCAGCTTGCGCGAACCGTCAGCCTTTTTGACGTTGATCGCGAAACGGTTCCACGGACGGCTTGGATCACCATGTCGGCGGCTGAAGGTCAACGGTAAATAGGTAGAACAAAGGCGCACAAGGTCAGTGCATCCGCTGGCATCCGCCCGTTTCCGTAACTCGCCAACAAGAATCGTTTCAGGAAGGGCAGCAAAAAAATCAGGCTGATCCGTGAGCAAATGTCGATTGTGAGCGCTTACAAAATCACGCAAATCAGCCGTATCAATATGATATTGCTCGGCAAAGATACCGCCGCGCATAATGTTAAACAGCACATTCGCAAAATGATGCGCCGTGCTAAGTGGATCATTTGAAAGTTGCAACCCATCGGAGCTGGCGACAACCGTTTCCAATCGCTGCGTGCTGAGCGCTATATCCTGCTCGACCTGTTGGCTTAACGCGGCACGCTTGTGGCTGAGATCGCTGATCAGTTGGGTGATAGCCGCGCTGTCTTGATTGACCTCCGCCACCAGATGCCAGGAGCTTTCTTCTGTTGGTGCTAAGTCAAGCGCAGCATGTACAAAATAAGCGCTGCGCTGACCACGAATATCGGTTTCCTGTTGTGCGCCATTTCCGCTGCGGATTGCGTTGAGTTGGGTGGATGAAAGAAGATGCTGCGCGTTTTCGAGGCCGGTATGCCAGACGGTGGTTGCTGTGAGTGACTCGCTGGGTTCGGCAAGATCAGTCAAGCGCGAACTCAAGCTGAAGATACCAAGCCCGGTTTGGGATTCGAGTTCACCTCGCTTATAAGCATCCAGCAGAATACTAAAAACGGTTTGCGTGGCAGAACTGACGTTGGCAGGTAATAGATTTTGGAGGCCGTCTACCAGTTCTACCGTGCAGTTTTCGCTGCTGAGATTTTGCAGCCACGAGGTTTTGACGAAGCCAAAAGCATCACTGGTTCGCCATGCGTAGCGATAAGTCAGTTGGAGATCATGATTGATTTCTTCGAATACCAGCGTCGTGCCGGAAATATTCTTATACAGGTTGCGCTCGACTTGATAGACATTGTGTAAGCGATCTGAAAAGGGTTCCCATAGATGTGTTCGTGTATCACGCGTGACCAAAAAGAAGGACTTACTGCCTGTGTTGTCGCTGTTTTCTGAGATTTTATCAGCCGTGTAGTAGGGGAAAAGCGCTGATTCGGCGTTCACGCGACCCGCCGAAATGCCACCTGTGGTTGAGATAAAGAGCCAATGATCCGAACTGCTGACAACCGATATGAAAAACGGGTTTATTGCATCATAGTTTTGGATGCGGTAGAACGTATCATCCAGCAGCGTAATATAGTCGCCGTGAACGGGATTGTCTGCCGCTTTGTAAGGGGTATCCCCGATAAAAAGTGTGCGTGCCTGTGCGCTCAAAATGTCTGTTCCTTCTTAAATTGACACAGCCAATAGTCGTTTGACCGTTGTACGATCAGTCGCCCGCCTTCAGGCGCGACAAATAATTGCTGCGCTTGTCGCCAACCGGTTCGCGGACATATAGGCGATTAACCAACCATTTCATTAACAGGAACGGTAGCACACTTCACATCGAATGACGTATTCCGAATATCCTGTACTGTATTGAGAGTGAATCTTTTCCCGTGCTATCCCTTAAGTGATCCCTGTGTTAAACCGGACATAATGTAGCGTTGCAGGAACAGGTAGAAAACAACCATCGGAACAGCCATGATGAGTACCGCAGCCGCCAACGTCGGCCAATTACTACCATAGACGCCTTGGAAAACGATCAACCCGCGTGTGATCGGAAAATACTTCTGGTTGGTCAGGTAAATGGTCGGCAGAATCAACTCGTTCCAAATGCCGATGGCGTGCAAAATGGCAACGGTCGCGATGGCTGGCAGAATCAGTGGGAAAACGATGCGCGTGACAAAATAAAAGTAACCACAGCCGTCGAGTGCAGCCGCCTCATCCAATTCGACTGGCACAGTTTTGATGTAGTTCACCAGAATAATGACCCCGATAGGGTTGGCGAGAAACAACATCACATAGCCGACTGGATTGTTATATAAACCCAATTTCAGCATGAGTTGAAACTGCGGAATCAGCGCCGGTGGCAAAAACAGCGCGATCAAAAACAGCGTAAAAAAGTATTTTGCACCCTTCACATAATTCCGTGAGATTGGGAAGGCCACAAACACCGCCATGACGATATAAATGGTGGTCGCGGACACCGTATAAATCACCGAGTTCGTCAAATATTTAGGGAAGTTGGCTTTGTTCCACGCATCCACGAAATTCTTAATATTAATCGTGGTTGCGGGCGCTGTCGCATCCCGCATAAACGAGGACTGTGTCTTCAGGGATGTATTAATCAACATGAGCAGCGGACCCAAGTAAACGACCGCAAACACCAGCAGCACGATATAGGAGGCGATGGTTTTCTTGGTGAGATATTTAGCCGCGAAGCGCCTCCAAACACCACTGCTTGCCGGTTGAAGATTTCGTTCCATTACTCTGGTCATCCCATGATCCGTTCTTCTCGACGCCGCAGAAAATACTGTGCCGTCAAGCCAATAATCAACACCACAAAGAATAAAATAATTGAAGTCGCAGCCGCATAGCCTTGGCGGAAAGCGTTTGAGTTACCGCCCGATGTTTGCCCGAAGCCTTGCGCATAAACCATGTAGCCTAATACTTGGGTTCCATTGCGGTAACCAATGAGTACAAGGAATAGCTGATAGGCTTGGAGCGAACCGATAATATTTAAGAGGAGGTTAGTATTCACGCTGGGAGTGAGCAGCGGCCATGTAATCTGTCTAAAGACTTGCCAGGGACTTGCGCCATCAATGCGCGCGGCTTCAATCAATTCATCGGGAATGGTCTGCAAACCCGAAAGGAAAATAACCATTGTGATGCCGAGATTGGCCCAAATCTGAACAACAATAACC
>JACDGI010000520.1 GCA_013821665.1 Anaerolineae bacterium | reverse complement strand
GATCAGCAGTAGGGTTGGAAAAGCGTACATAATATCCACAAGACGCATCAAAACGTTATCCCAAGAACCGCCGAAATAACCCGCAATAAGCCCAACTATAAGCCCAACGACAATGCTTACAAAGGGGCCAATGAATGCCACGCCGAGTGATACGCGCGTTCCATAAATAATGCGGCTCCACATGTCACGGCCTAGCGCATCCGTACCAAACAAATAATCATTGTTTACTTTAACATAGCCGCCATCATCTTTTGGCTTCATGCTTGGGAAAATCTGCGTTACCCAGCGAGGCGCAGAATTATTATCCTTGAGCGAGCCTCGATCATAGGCTTGCGGAGCAAGATTGGCTGCGAAAAGGGCAACAAAAATATTTAATAATATTATGAAGAGACCAATTAAAGCGGCTTTATTGCGGCGCAATCTACGCCAAGATTCCAACCACAGGCTCTCGCTCTTTTTGGATGGTTCGAGCTTGATTACCGAGCTTGTTACTGTTTGTTGCATGGTTGCCATAATTTTTTTCTTTAGCCTTAATCAAAGCGGATACGGGGGTCTAGCCACGCATAACCGACATCTACGAACAGATTCATCACTACTAGAATGAAGGCGTAGATCAGAATTGTTCCCATAATAACGGGATAATCCCGCCCGGTGATACTGGTCACAAAATACTTACCCATCCCCGGTATACCAAAAACGGTTTCGACCACAAAGGTTCCTGTAACCAGACCCGCAAACAATGGCCCAAGTACCGTGACCACAGGGATCAGACTGTTCTTGAGCGCATGTACCATGATGACGACGCGTTCGGATAAGCCTTTGGCGCGGGCAGTGCGGATATAGTCTTCGCCCATCACTTGGAGGAGACTGGCACGGGTTAGGCGCGCGATGATCGCCGAGTTTACAAAGCCGAGCGCAAAGGCCGGTAAAATCATACTCTGAATATTACCCCAACCGGTGACGGGCAAAGCTTTGAGTTGGACACTAAAGAAATATTGGAGCAAGGGCGCACTGATGATGACCGGGACAGAGACACCCAGAATAGCTGTTCCCATACCGAGATAATCGTAAGGCGTATTTGGCTTGAGTGCCGAAATAATCCCTAACGGCATACCGATGGCTAAGGAAATAACGAGTGCGGCAACACCTAGTTGAACCGAAATGGGGAAGTTGTCACGGAGAATGTCATTAACGGAACGACTGCGCGATGCAAAGGTCGGGCCGAGATTAATCCATTTTAAGTATTGATTTGGGCCGAAGAGAGCCTGCGGAACTGGGATAACAACAAGATAATCTTCGGCGGTGTCGATGGCTTTTGCGCCCGGTAAAACCCGCGGGACAACAATATCACCTATATAGTCAAGATACTGTTTTGTAATAGGGTCACTGAGATGATATTTTTTGTTTAAGATTTCCAGGGTGTTCGCGGAAATTTTCTTTTCGCCGTCGAATGGACCACCCGGTACGGAGTGCATCAGCAAGAAGGTAATCAGGGATATGACGAATAGAACCATCAACATCCACAGAAATCGTCGCGTAATATATTGAGCCATAAATTAAAATCCTGTTATCGCCGAACACAACAGGTCATAAAATGAGGGGCGAGAAATTTCTCGCCCCTGCAAATTCAGACTGAATTACTGAGCTTAGCTCTTGTCCCAGAGGTAGTAGGCTTCGTTGCCTGTTACACTCTCGGCACGTTCGATATTGGGCTTCACCATCAGATTGGTGGTGTACCAGTAAACAGGAGCCATCGCTGCGACCTGATTGACCAGAATGTCTTCAGCCTTGGCATAGGCATCGGTACGCTTCTTCAGATCAGTTTCGAGACGAGCGCCGTCAACCAATTTGTCGAAGTCGGCATTGGCAAAACCAGTGTCGTTCTGGGTGCTGCCGCTGTGGAAAACAACGTTGTCGAAGTTATCGGCATCGGAGTAGTCCTTGCACCAGCCGGAGCGGTAAATCTGTGGCGGATCTTCATGAACCTTGCTGAAGTAGGTCTTGGAGTCCATAGCAGTAAGCTGAACAGTGACACCCAGTGTATCTGTCCACATCTGTTGGATCGCCTGTGAGATGGCGGCGTTCGTTCCAACATCACCGTAGGCGAACGTCAATTGGGGAATAGTACCGCCAAGGTCTTTCTTCGCCAATTCGATTTCCTTCTTGGCTTCGTCGGCATTGCTCTTGATACCCAGATCAGGATAGTCTTGAAGGGTTGGTGCGGCAGTCAAACCGGGGCGAGCGAACCATTGAGCGGGTATTTGGCCGCCTTTGGTCACGTTGTCAACGATTGACTGACGATCAATTGCCAAAGACAGTGCGCGGCGCAGATGGACGTTATCCATCGGAGCCTTAAGTGTATTGAAGCCGGTGTAATAGGTGCAGAAGCTGTTACCGTTGACATATTCTTTGCTCAGGGTAGCATCTGCCTTAACCTGATCGATAAAGGTCGGATCCAAGGTGATGGCATCCATATTACCGGCCTGATATTCGGCGTATTGTTGTTGAGGATCGAGGAAGCGCAGAACCACTTCGTCAACCTTGGGGGCAGGAATATCAGCGGTGGCCGGCCAGAACGGGTTCTTAATCAATGTGAGGCCGGTGTCATGTGCCCATTCCTTAAGTGCGAATGGACCATAGGTGTTGATATTTTCAGCTTCAGTCCATTTGTCGCCTGAAGCCTCAATTGCCCATTGGGGAACGGGGCGGAGGGTCCACAGACCATAAATGAACGGCGCAAAACCGATGGCTGCGGGGGCAGTAATCTCGACGGTCTTGGCATCAACGGCCTTAACCTTGACATCTGCGGCTGTGGCTTTGCCAGCTTCGAAGTCGCCAGCGCCTGCAATAAAGTCAGGATAGACGTAAGCGTAGGGTGAAGCAGTCTTTGGATCGAGGCCACGGACGATACCGTAGACCACGTCTTGAGCGGTTACCATACGAACAGCGCCCTTGTCATCTTTGACTTCTTCAACTGCGTCGGTGTCCTTGTTATAACGAACCCAAGGAATGTTATCGGCGAGGTGGAAGGTAAAGGTCAAACTGTCACTGGAGACATCGTAGCTGGAGGCGATGCCGGGGATGAGTGAGTTGTCCTTGGGGTTGGTGCTGGTAAGGCCAACAAACAATTCATTAATGGCTTCGACAGAGGATACTGTTTGTGCTAGGCCGGGATCAATCGTCTCGAGGTCAGAACCTACCATGTTGATTCCGGTGGTAATAATCTTTTTGTCTTGGGCGTGGACGAGGCCAACCGCAGTTAGAGCAACTGTGAGTACGGCCACCGCCATGAAACGTACGAAGTTTCTAGAGCGCAGCATTTGAGTTACATCCTCCTAAATAAGTAGATACATATTTTCGCGCAAGAAAGCCGACCATTTGTAAGATTGCTTTATACGCGAATTCAAACCTTAACCGAGTATTGAACTTAACACATCCCTATTTAATGTGCAAGAGAATAAGCGTTCTTGATATGTGCGCTTTGTACAGGTGCATGATGCTTATTTTGGTTCTTTCTGTACTACTCATACATGGTCAATAAAGTTCAAATTCACACGCAAAAATTAGTGACTTATCCATAAATTGCCCATTATTTGTGTGGTGTAGACGGTCAGATACTTCGATTGTGTCATCAGAAAACGATATTTGATGAGCGTGGTATAAACCGTCAGTGTAGTGTTAAATCTATGAGGCTTTCATATTAAATATCCGTTGATGAATTTCTTGACAAGTGCTTTATTTGATGTTAATTTCATATTCATTGGCATTTGTTCGTAATACTTACAAATTGATTTTCATTGTGTGTCCGTTGTTAAAATCCAACTTAGATCAAAAAGCTACGCCTAAATTCCTGAAGAAGCATAACGAAGCGCTTTTACTTCGAGAAATCTATGCACATGAAGCCGTTTCACGGGTGCAACTGGCAAAATTAACTAAACTTTCAAAACCTTCGGTGACCGAACTGACACAGGGGTTGATAGAAAAAGGACTGATCTTTGAAATTGGCCCTGAAGACGTACCGGATAAAGTGGGTAAGAAGCCAACTTTAATCGCCCTAAATGCGGATGCTTATCAGATGATTTGTGTGGTGATCCATAACACAACCATCGTTGTTTCTTTACTTGATTTGCGGGTTCAGGTGATCGAAGTGGAGAAAGTCCCTCTGAACGGTTCAACGGGAAACGATCTTGTCGATTTGCTGGCTAGGGCTATTAAACGAATGGTCGATAAGGCCACGCGACCCATTCTGGGTATCTCGCTCGGTTCACCCGGTATCATCGACACGCTCAACGGGGTTATACATCTTACCGCAAACTTTGGCTGGCATAATTTACCGCTGGCGCAAATCCTCACCGACCAATTCCAAGTGCCTGTTTATATTGGCAATGACACCAACTTCGCAGCGATGGGCGAGTATCGTTTTGGGATTGCACAAGGTGTGGGTGCATTGTTAGTTGTCGAGGTGGGCGAGGGCATCGGTGTTGGTATATTGGATGACGGCCGCATCATTCATGGCAGCACGTATGCAGCGGGTGAACTCGGACATACACCGTTCCCATTCTTAGATGATGTTTGCATCTGTGGACAATGTGGTTGTTTAGAGACGCTTGTAAGCTGGTGGGGTTTGAAGCGCCATGCCGAAGTGCTGCTTAAACAACAACATGCCGTTCTTTTGCGCCAGATCGTGGGTGACGGACCGGTCACTTCGGATGCCATCCGCACGGCTTTTGAGGCCGGTGACCCCGATATTATTGCGCTGGTTGACAAGGCCGCCAACTATCTGGGACGGGCACTCGTGATCGTCATTAATCTGCTTAATCCTTACTACGTCGTTTTAACGGGTAGTTTGCTCACTTTCGGCGACCGTTTTATTGACACGGTTCGCACCACTGTTCATGACCATACCCTGCCGTATATCACCAGCCGCACTCAAATTGTTGCCGAACCGCTGGATGATAAATCGATAATGTACGGTGCAGGCGCTTTTCTGCTGGAGCGTGAATTGGGCTTGTAATAGGCGCTTGCTTAGCTTGAAAGGAAGGTTATGTAACCATTTGATACCGATGTGATGTGAATTACGGCTGTAAAGGTTTTTTATTCATAATCAGAGGAGTTCGATAATGAAGAAGCTGCTTAGCATCAGTTTGTTGATGCTCTTGATGGTCGTGGGCGTGACCCATGCTCAAGATAAAGTTACGCTGACCATCGAAAGCTGGCGTAATGACGACCTGAATATCTGGTCGGACAAGATTATTCCGGCGTTTGAAGCTGCGAATCCTACTATTCATGTTGTTTTTGCTCCTACAGCACCAACCGAATATAATGCCGCGCTCAATACCAAGCTCGAAGGCGGTACTGCTGGCGATTTGATCACCTGTCGTCCATTTGATGTCTCTTTGGGATTATTCAAGACCGGTTATTTGACTTCTTTGACAGATCTCCCCGGCATGGAAAACTTCGGTGATGCAGCCAAGAGCGCGTGGATTACTGATGATGGCAAGGACGTATTCTGTGTCCCAATGGCCTCGGTTATTCATGGTTTCATGTATAACACCGACATTTTCAAGGAATTGAACTTGGAAGTTCCCAAGACTGAAACCGAGTTCTTCGCGGTTTTGGACAAAATCAAAGCGGACGGCAAGTATGCTCCGCTGGTGATGGGCACGGCTGACCAGTGGGAATCGGCAACAATGGGTTTCCAAAACATTGGCCCGAACTACTGGAAGGGTGAAGAAGGTCGTACCGGACTCATCAAGGGTACTGAGAAGTACAATGCCGGTGGCTTCCTGACCGCTTTCCAAGAACTGGCGAAGTGGAAAGACTATCTGCCAGATGGTTATCAGGCCGAGAAGTATTCTGACTCACAGACATTGTTCTCATTAGGCAAGGGCGCGATCTATCCTGCTGGCTCATGGGACATTTCGACCTTCGAAAAAGATCCTGAATTCCATTTTGCCGCCTTCCCACCGCCATTACCGGATGGTCAGACTGATTGCTACATCAGCGACCACACCGATATCGCGATGGGTATGAA
>JACDGI010000519.1 GCA_013821665.1 Anaerolineae bacterium | reverse complement strand
AGACAGCACATTTTCGTAGCGCACCATGAAGTCGAAGTAACGCGCTAACACATCTTTCTGGTTATTATCCAATGTCCCATATTTCGGAAAGTAGGGATCAGCCAACAGCTTACCCGGTTCGCCCAGCTCCAAATAAAAGCCACCGCTGGCGAAGATCAAGGCATTGGCTAAACGAACATTGGTCGTCCGCTCAGGCAGTATGTAAGCCGCGATAATCACTGGCTTACCACCGCTCAACTTTTGCGCGTTGGCTACGATGCGGTGCAAATCCATGAACTCTTTATCCGGCGGCCAGACTTCGATATAAACGGCATCTTCTTTAGATGGTGCAACCGTTTCCACCGGCCAATTACCGACCAGATTGAAAATCGTTACGCCATCCGCACCGCGCTTGGCATGGACAACATCCACCGCATCGTTGACGAATGTTGGGAAAACCGTATCGAGTTGAACTTCTTTGCCGTTGGCATCAATGCCATCTTTAGGTGCGCCGTACTGGTCAATGTGGATGCCATCGAACTTGGTGTTATCTAGAACATTGGCGAAATCATTCAGTAAATGCGCAGCCCACGGTGATCCTTGAGTCGGGTCCATAATCACAAACAGATGGTCGCCCAAACGGTGTGGTTCCCCCGGTGACTTGTACAACGCCCATGATTTGTGCGTCTCGTAAAAAGCCTCCGATGCACCGTAAATCGCTGTGTAAGGCATGGAGGCAATATTGTAAGTATGTGCCGCGTCGATCAACTGCTTCACCACCGTCAACGACATCTCTTTGCCTAACACATCCGCATAAATATCAGTCGTCGGCAGCAGATTTTCGTGGCGGTACTGCCAGTCATAATATTGCAAACCGTTGATGTGGTAACGCGTCAGCCACTGCATGGTCTCGTCTATATCGCTGCGTCCCGCTTGGAACTGCGTCAGGAAGCCGTAACGCGGTGCCTGTATCCAACGTTCCAACACATCAAACGCGGTTGAAAGTGTGCCAACCGTTTGACCTTCAGCGTCCGTCACTTGAATATCCAAGCCGTAACCGCGCGGTGCGGTGGCTGGTGGTTGCCATTCGAGTGAGGCTTTACCATCGCTGACCGCCGCTTCTAAAGTCGCAACGATTTCGCCTTTATCGCTAATCGTGGCGCTGATTTTCGTCCCACTCGACACAACAATCCGGGCGTGCATCATCTCGCTTGGATGATAAAAGGCGCGGTCAAAAAGGATTTGGGGTTCAGTCAAAGTCACAGTGTTTTCCCTTGATATGAGCATGATAAGCGCGATCAGCCAAGCCGCGATTTTGGTCATCCACGCACCGCGCCGCTGGTCAGCCCTTGTATAAAATAACGTTGGAAGAAAATGAACAACAGCACGGTTGGCACAATCTGCGAGAGCGATGCCGCGAAGATCAGCCCCCAATCGGTAGCATGAACACCCTGAAAGTTGGCGATCATAATCGGCAAGGTGCGGTTCTCTTCGCTGGTCAGGAAGTTAAGCGCGAGGATGTATTCGCCCCATGCGCCGAGGAAGGTGAACACCGCGACGGTACTAATGGCCGGAGCCGCCAGCGGTGCGAGGATGCGGCTGAAAATGACAAAGTGATTCGCACCATCAATCAGAGCCGACTCTTCCAACTCGCGTGGCAGGTTCTCGAAGAATCCACGCAGCAAGAAGGTATTGAAGGCCAACGGTGTCGCGGTATAGATGAGGATCAAGCCGAATAAGTTATCCAGCAGCTTGAGGTTCTTCGCCATGATAAACTGCGGGATAATCATAATCATGCCGGGAACCATCATCGTCGCCAACATGCTGTAATAAAGAATGTTTTTGCCCACAAAATCGAAGCGGGCGAAGGCATAAGCCATCATCGCTGTGAGCAACGTTGAGAGAATGGCTGAGGCGACCGAAACAGTAACACTGTTCAAGAATGCTCGTCCAAAGTTACGGCTGGTGAACGCCGTTACAAAGTTATCCAACGTCGGGTTATTCGGGACGAACTGCGGCGGAATTTCCTGAATATAGGCGTTGGCTTTGAAGGCTGTGCCGGTCATATAGAGCATCGGCGCAAGTGACACAGCAGCGCCGATAAACACCACGACCAGAATAATAATGTTGATCGTTCGGGAGCGACCTTTATTGACGGAAAGCATGATTAGTATTCCATCCCTTCTTCGGCACGGTTGAAGAAGCGCATCTGCAAAAAGCTGATGAGAACGACAATCGCCGCGAGGATATAACTGAGCGCCGCGCCGTAACCAAACGACAGCTTATTAAACGACTGGTTGTACATATAACTGAGCAAGACCTCGGTGCGATGCAGCGGGCCGCCGCCAGTGATGAGAAACACCGAGATAAATACCTGAAAGCCACCGATAATCAACGCTACTACCACGAAGCTGGTTGTGCGTCGGATCAAGGGCAGCGTAATGCGTGTGAACTGTTTCCATTCATCCGCACCGTCAATGGATGCCGCTTCGTAAAGTTCAGTCGGGATGCCTTGCAGCGCCGCCAAGAAAATCACCATACCCCAGCCGACACCTTTCCAGATGCCAAGCGTGTAAATGATGATCCAAGCAGTATCGGCTCGACCAATCCACGAAATCGGCTCCGACGCGATATGCAAGACATTCACCAACAGGTAATTGATGAGTCCGGCGGGGCTGGAGCTAAAGATGAACTCGAACAGGAAGCTGATAACGACCCACGATGTCACAACCGGCAGATAATAAATGGCACGAAAAATCTTTTTGCCGACGATGACGCGATGCAGGAGCAGTGCTGCCGCCAGCGACAAAACCAACTGCCCGATAGTCGTCACTGCCGTGTATTGGAAAGTGTTGCGCAGCGACAACCAGAACGCCGCGTCGTTCAGTGCTTTTTGATAATTTTCGAATCCAATAAAGGTACTTTGCTGTCCGGGAATAATTTTCCAGTCAAAAAAACTAATATATAACTCGTAGATCAGCGGGTAGAGCATCCATAAAAAGTAGAGTGCCAACCCCGGCAGCAAAAATAAGTAAGGTACGTACCAGTCATATTGCAATCGGCTGCGGGTGCTGCGCGGCTTTACACCTGGGCGTGTACGTCTACTCTCCGTCACAGATTTTGAATCAGCAGTCATAAGCAATCCCCTAACAGTCTGTAGAGGCGCATGGTTGTGCGCCTCTACTCTCAATTCTACAGATGTTACTTATCAGCCAGCAGCGGATTGATTTCGTCAACGGCTGCGTCCAGTGCTTCCTTAGGAGTCATCTCACCAAGGATGATGCTCTGACCTGCGTTCGACAGGACTTCTTCAATCGCTGTCCAGTTCGGATTAGGTAGACGGGCACGGGCAGTCTTCAACTGCTCAAGGAAAATACCGTAATAGGGATGATTCTTGTAGTAGTCATTTTCCAACAGCGCGGGCAGAACCGTCAATTGGCCGGTTTCCGACATCTTCAGTTGATATTCGTCCGACTGGGTAAACTTCAGGAATTCCAGTGCGGCATTCTTACGTGCTTCGTCCTTCATCGTATTGGCGAACAGCACAATGTCCTCACCACCGACGACTGAGATTGAACCACCGTCGCCCGCCGGAACCAGCGCCGTCTGAATCTTAAAGTCGGGGTACTGACCGGCGGCAATCGGGAACATCCACGGGCCGTCGAAAATGGCGCTGACCTTGTCGGTGAAGTAGTTCGCACCACTGTCAAAGCCGCTGCCTGTCATACCATCAGAGAAGCAGCCCTTCTTGGTCATATCGGCTAAGAATTGGTAAGCGGCAATCGTCTTGTCACCATTCAGGTAACCGGTAGCAGTGGTTTGATCAGGTGAGACAATGTCGCCACCGAAACTCCAAATCCACGGTAGAACATTCCAGCCGGAAGTACCACCGTCGCTGAAAACAAAGTCATCCTTACCCAGTGCCTTGACCTTGTCGCATTGAGCAGCCAATTCGTCAATGGTCTTGGGCGGGGCATCGAGTCCAGCAGCCTTATAAATGGTCGCGTTGTACAGGAATACACGGGTATTGGTGTCCAGTGGCAAACCGTAGTACTTTTCCTTATACAGATTGGTCGACAGTGGGCCGGGGAACACCTTGTCGGCATAAGTCTTAAAGTCGGGCAGCACATCACTCAACGGGGCTAGTACACCCTGCTTGGCAAATTCTGGTGTCCAGATGATGTCCAAACGTGCCAGATCAGGGCCTTCTTCGCCTGCCAGCGCAGTCAGCATGGTCTGGCGGAATTGATCGTAAGGATACGGCACCGACTCGACCTTGATATTAGGATGGTCTTTTTCAAACTCAGGGATCAGGGTCTTAGTCAACATGTCATTTTCGGGCGAGGTTTCGTTATACGTGTGCCAGAACTTAACAGTGGTCACATCCTGAGCGCGAACGGCGACGGTCGCCACGCCAGTGACTAAAGCTAGAACAAACAGCGAAAGAACTAATAATGATTTGCGTTTCATCGTTTACTCCTTAATGAGAATCAGTTTCGATCAAATAACATTTAGATGGAATTCCCGCTTGCAATAAACAACTCCTTTTAATAGTTTGTTCAACTACTGAACAAAGTTTTACCAAAAAAATTCACATGCTGGTGACTGTATCCAGTTCACGCTGCGATGTGCGAAATAACTCCTGTAAAACGAGGCTGGCCGCTCCACGCGCCCATGCGTCATCACCGAGCGGCTCGGTATGCAGCTTCAATCCGCTGCTGAGTGCCGACATCGAATTGGCGTACAATGCCTCGCGCATCGGTTGGAGCAACATCTCGCCGTAACGCATCCCTTCACCGCTGAAGATCAACAGTTGAGGATTGAGAATATTAACGAGGATAGCGATCCCATAACCGAGGCTCGCGCCAGCTTTTTGAATGAGTTCGACCATTTGCTGCTGGCCGTTTTGGGCTGCGGTGGACAACTCTTCGATGGTGTTGTAATGCAGTGCCTGTTCCGCAGCCCGCCGCAGCAGCCACGGATCACCGACAAAGGTTTCGAGGCAGCCACGCTTGCCACAGTCACACACATAACCTTGTGGATCAATCACTGTGTGACCGAACTCACCCGCGCCGCCCATACCCCGATATAACTGCCCGTTGACGACGATACCTAAACCGATACCACGCCCAACCGTAATCGTCAGAAAATGATTGCTGCCGACACCTGCGCCATAGAGTTTTTCAACTAAAGTGAGGGTATTCACATCGTTATCGAGATAAACCGGAAGGATGGTGCGCTGTTCGACCAAATCCGCAAAGGGCACATTCTCCCAACCGAGGATCGGTGAGGCCACACACACGCCTGTATCCGCTTCCACGATACCCGCCATACCGATGCCTACACCCAACAAACGGCTGCGTTGAATCTGCGAATCTGCCACCAAACGGTGAATGCCATCCGCCATCCGTTGGGCAACTTCCTCCGGCTCAACACTTGGGTTTTCCAGCGTTAACCGGCCAATCACATCGGCATCCAAATTGGTCAAAGCAAAGGTGATATGGTCTTCAGTCAGCTTGGCACCGACCACATAAGCGCCTTCCGGTTGCAATGCCAATAAAATCGGCGGACGACCACCGCGCGAGTCGCCTTCCTGCTTCTCGTAGATCAAGCCGTTCTCGACAAGTTCGCGTGTCAAAGCCGTCAATGCACCTACGCTCAAGCCTGTGCGCCGCGCCACATCCACACGCGAAATCGGCCCGTGCTGGCGGATGCTGTTGAGGACTAATGCCCGATTTTGAAACTTCAATAACTTTTGCTTATGCATACTTTTTTCATTAGTTGAAATAACTATTTGGAGTATAGCTGAAATTGGATACCTGTCAAGCTGTGTCGTTGCGGCATGTGGAAAATTTACGTTTGTCGGCTCTGGGTGGCACTTTACATCTTGGCACAAGATTCGTATGCTCCTCTATTATTGTGGTGAACTCAAGGAGCAAATGCTTTATGACTCGAAAGCTCATCAATCACGTCGAGCTTGCCTATGAAGATGTCGGAGAAGGTATTCCCATCGTGTGCATTCACGGACACCCCTTCAACCAATCCATGTGGTATCCACAGGTTCAAGCGCTGC
Organism: Anaerolineae bacterium; assembly: GCA_013821665.1. Classification (GTDB taxonomy): domain Bacteria; phylum Chloroflexota; class Anaerolineae; order Aggregatilineales; family Phototrophicaceae; genus CFX2. Next base: position 19 of record JACDGI010000519.1, on the reverse strand, counting down.
AATCCGTTTGCCGCATGAT
>JACDGI010000518.1:1703-6075 GCA_013821665.1 Anaerolineae bacterium | reverse complement strand
GCCCTGAACCCGCCGATGTACCTTCTAGATATTTGCTGGCGGTATCAGTCGTGTCTGCGCCCGGTTGATCTGTACCACCATTGGCCTTGACGACCTTCGAGTCAGAAATCGAGAAATATTGGCTCGCCAGATTCGCGAGGAAGCCGGGGTTTGGAGCCGTCAGAGTCACCTTGACGGTTTGTGCGTCAACCGCCTCGATGCTGGCGATGGTGTCTGCTTGGAATGCTGGACTGCTCTTGAGGTTGTGCATCCGGTTAATCGAGAACACAACGTCATCGGCTGTCACCGGATTGCCGCTGGAAAAGACAGCGCCATCTTGCAAATGGAAGGTATAGGTTGTTCCGTCAGTTGAAACATCCCATGATTTCGCCAGCATCGGAATAATCTTGCTGGCATCCGTATCAGGGAATGTCACCAGAGTCTGGTAAATAACATGTTCCACAATACCGCTGGTCTGTGTGTAACCCTTGGCAGGGTCAAGTGAATCGGTCACTTCTGACAGGCCAACAACCAGAACTTTCTCGTCCTGTGCCACAGTCGCCATCCCTGATAACAGGAAGATAGCTGCCAAAGCGAATAAAATGGTCATGCTTCGACGTAAATGTGATGGAAATTGCATACTGAACATCCTTCCCCTTAGTAAGACCGATGTTTTTAAGGAATGCCAAAATTCAGCTATTGACCTTAATGATGCGTAATTGTATGCGGTAATTTGGCTAGAGGCAAAAATTGGCTTCCCATTTTTTAATTGGACAAATTACCGCAGCATATGACCAATTTCCGCCCCGATTTCTTGTGGCGATCTGTCCTTGGTATAAACGATGTGCTTGGCAAGTTCCTGATAAGTGGGGTGCGTCACCAGCCAGCGTTGCAGCCGTCTTTCGCTGGCGACATCAACCTTAAAACGCTGTTTCAGAATGGCAATCGATTCGTCCTCATCGGGCGAGGGCAAAATCAGGAATACATTGGCATATGGAGCCAGAGCCGTTTGCGCCCGTTCGAACGATGATTCATCCTCATAAACCGAATGTCCGCCACCAAAATCAATCACACACTGATGTTCGTCGCGCAGCACACATTCGATCACATAAGCATCATACGGCTGCCGGTAACGCAGTGAACCGAAAATACCTTCCGCCGCATGGATTTGTGACGCTTTTTGGCGGTCATAATCGGTTTCGGCGAAATATTTGCGCGTCACAGCGTCCAATGATGCTTGTCGCAAACCCAACGCATCTGCCAACATCCGCCCGATAGTGGTTTTACCGGTCAGCTTCGGCCCAATCAGAATGATCTCTGACGGTTCTTGCTCGCTTTTGAGTTGCAAGATTTCGTCGCGGGTCTGCGCCTCACTTTTACCCTTGGTATACACCACTTGCTTCGCTAAACGCCGGTTGGACGGATTCCGAACCCAATAAGCATTGACCTCACCGTAATCTGGAAAATCTGCCAGATCAGCATCGAGCAGTTTGGCGAGTTCGTCGTCATCCGCCGATGGTGTCAGCAAAACGACATTTGGAATCGTAGCTAGTAAATGAGCCATTTGTGCTTGCAAATCAGCGTCATCATAAATCACGAATTCGGCTGGCAGCGCGATTACATCATTTGGAAAATCGGCGAGAATTTTTTCGACCGCTCGCAATCGCATCGGCATCAGTTGCTGATAACCAGCGTACATGCCGCCTTTTGCAATCGCCATAATTTCAGCCGAAGGGTCATAACCCAAGTGCTTCCACTCCTCATCTGAATAGTCATAAATGGAATGAAACGGTTTCTGCAACTGTTCGGCAAGCAGTCGCCCGACACCATCCAGATCAACACCACGCGGCCCGATAAGCACAATTGGATTGAACATCATCATTCGGGAAGGTAAGGCGCTTCGTCGTGAATATCACCGACGAATTCTGGTAGATTGGTGTGTCCCAGCATCTGGCGGATCGCCATCCCTTCGCCCAGATGATAAAAATAATGATACGTCACCCGCCGCACCATACTCCCCACACTTTCATCATAGGGCTTGCCATCGACAATCATGAAGGTTTGCAGTGTTTCGGTTGTCAGCGAGTCCAGATACGGATCAGTCGCTTCGGTGACGTTGTGCCACGCCGCCCACATATCGGCTAAGGGTGGCGTACTTGCCGGTTCACCCCATCCAACCAGCGGTTGCAACTGTGGCGCGACATTCTTCCCCTGCGCCCTTGTCATCCAGTATCGATTTTCCTGATAGGCCAGATGTCCGATGATCCAACTGATGCAGTTCATGGGCATGAAGCGTTTAAGTGCTTCCTCATCTTTCACATCCTTTAACCCGCGCACAAATTCGCTGCGTGCAAATCGCAATTGAATAACCAATGGATGAGTCATAATATATCGTCTCCTGATTGGCAGATTAGCTCAAATGTTTTGTAGTGAGTATAGCATTAAACCTGCTTGCCGCGCACTCCACCAGCGCTAGAATAAGGGAATATTAAAGTAGCTTTACACGGAGGTAATGATGTCCAGCTTTCAACACGGTACAGCCACCTTACATTATGAACTCGAAGGCACAGGGCCGGATGCCATCTACATTTGCGGCATGGGATCGCACAGCAATGATCTGCTGGGCTTAGGGATCCGCCAAACCTTGAGCGCTCAATATCGCCTATTGACCGTTGATAATCGCGGTTCCGGGCAGACCCTCACGCCTGCTGGTGATACTGTCACCTTAGCCGATATCGCCGATGATATTGTCGCAGTCATGGACGAGATCGGTATGAAGACTGTATACCTGTTGGGTGTCTCCTTAGGCGGCATGATCGGGCTGACGCTGGCAACCCGTTATCCTGAGCGTGTAATTCGACAAGTCATAGCGGTATCATCGGCACGGACACCTGAGAACCCCAGCCGTTCAGCATTCTTCCTACGTGCCGGACATGTCATGCGTGTGAATAACCTGCCGCAGGAATATATCAACCGCCACTACGCACTGATGGTCTTGGGTGAGAGTGTCTTCTCCGACATGCCCGCCATCATCGAAGCCTTTGAAAATGCCCCCGCTGATCCCTTGCGCCAATCATTGGAAGGCTTTGACCTTCAAGCCCACGCCTTATTGGGGTATGACGTGCGTGAGGCCTTAAAAACGCTGACGATTCCCACGCTCGTTCTGAGCAGTTCCGAAGATTTACTGGTGCCGCCACGCTATCAGGATGAGATTGCCGCGCTCATCCCCGGCGCACAACTCAAACGCTACTTGGGTGGACATGTCTATATGCTGCTGCCACACAATATGCCCCAATTTTTCGCCGACATATTGGAATTTTGGGCGGGTACTTAATGGTTCGTTGCAATCCGGTCACAACCGACTCATAATCCCCAACATTGTGACCGTATAAACGACCAGAAAGACATGCTTACTATGTATATTATTGGCTTGATGTCCGGCACATCAGCGGATGCCATCGACGCCGCCCTTTGCGAGATGCAAGGTGAACCACCGCTCATCAAAATCCGCACCGTCAAGGCCATCACTTACCCTTATCCCGAAGGCTTCCAAGCCCGCATTTGGGATGCCTGTTTGCCTGCCAAAAGCCATGTCGATACCGTCTGTCAACTCAACTTTGACATGGGTGAACTCTTCGCGGCTGCCGCCCTCAAGGTCATTGAGGACGCGGGGATGAAGCCTACCGATATTGACCTGATCGGATCGCACGGACAAACCATCTGGCATATGGTTCAACCCTCTGGATTAGTCAGCGCCACACTCCAAATCACTGAAGCCTCGATTATTGCCGAGCGCACCGGAATCACCACCATCAGCAATTTCCGTCCGCGTGATATTGCTGCTGGCGGACAAGGCGCACCGCTCACTGGTTATGCTGATTGGCTGCTGCTGCGTCACCCGACTCAATGGCGCGCCATTCAGAACGTCGGTGGCATGGGTAATGTCACCTTTTTACCTCCTCTTTCGGACACCGAAAGTGTTCCAGTTGCCTTCGACACTGGCCCCGGAAACGCCCTCATCGACGGTGTCATGATCATTCTCACCGATGGCAAACAAAGTTATGACAAGGACGGTCAGCTAGCAAGTCAAGGGCGCATTGATGAGGATTGGCTGCAAGCCTTAGCCTTGCATCCGTATTACGCCATCAAGCCGCCCAAAACCACCGGACGTGAATTGTTTGGCGCGATCATGTCTGCCGAATTAGTCGATGAGGGCAAAAAACGCGGCCTTGATGACCAGAGCATCGTCGCCACTGTCACAGCCTTAACCGCTGCCAGCATCGCTGATGCTTATACGCGTTATTCCCCCGCGCCCATACAAGAAGTGATTATGGGTGGTGGTGGTGCGCGAAATCCTTCGTTGCTCGGATTACTTCAGAGTCTTTTGCCCACC
>JACDGI010000518.1:0-1693 GCA_013821665.1 Anaerolineae bacterium | reverse complement strand
CGGCCTCGACAGCGACAACAAAGAAGCGCTGGTCTTTGCTTTGCTGGCCTACGAAACATGGCATGGACGTACTGGTAACTTACCTTCACTCACCGGCGCAAAATATCCGGTTGTTCTTGGTCAGATTACACCCGGCAACAACTACATCACCCTCATCAAAAAGACGTGGTGCTAAGGGTGGTGGGTGCAAAGTAAGTGATAATCTGTTTGGTTCCCCTCGCCATGAGGGAGAGGGGCTAGGGGTGAGGGTTCAATTAAGTTACTTCAATCCACGTCGGCGCATGGTCACTGGTTTTTTCCCAGCCGCGCACGTCGCGGTCTACACCTGCCGCAGTCAGACGAGGGGCAAGCTGTGGACTGAGGAGCAGATGGTCGATGCGGATGCCCGCGTTACGACCAAAAGCGTTGCGGAAGTAATCCCAGTAGGTGTAGATGGTTTCCGTGGGATATTGGGTGCGGAGTGCATCGGCCCAGCCTTGGGCGAGTAATCGCTGATAGGCGGCTCGGCTTTCTGGGAAAAACAAGGCATCACCAACCCAGCGTTCCGGCTTATAAGCATCTAGTTCCGTTGGGATGACGTTGTAGTCTCCTGCAATTACGATGGGCAGCGCCTGAGCCAGCAATCGGGCAGCATAATCGAGGAAGCGTTCAAACCAGCGCAGCTTGTAGTCAAATTTCGGGCCGGGGGCAGGATTGCCATTCGGCAGATACAAGCAGCCGATGGTGATACCTTCTACGATTGCCTCGATATAACGGCTTTGGATGTCCTCTGGATCACCCGGAAGTCCACGTCGGGTTTCCTGTGGTGTCGTGCCGCGCGAGAGGATGGCGACACCGTTCCAGCTTTTCTGACCATGCCACACAGCACCATAACCCGCGCTCTGGATAGCCTCTAGAGGGAACTTTTCCTGAGGCGCTTTGAGTTCTTGCAAGCAAACAGCATCCGGCTGAGTTTCTTCCAGCCAACGCAGCAAGACGGGGAGTCGGGCACTGATGCCATTGACATTATAGGTCGCAATTTTCATAGTGATGAGTTTACTTGAGGTCAGTTACAAATGCGAATACTTGTGCGGATTTTGCTTGACAAAACCGTCCGAATTCTTTACGCTGACATGTGAGAACGTGTGTTCCAAATTTGTTTATTGCGCAATGGAAAGAGGAAACAATGGCGCTTGGCAAAATTACCGCGATAGTCTTAATCGTGCAAGATCTAAATAAAGTGATGACTTTTTACCGCGACGTTTTAGGCTTACCGCAGACCTTTAATGATGATGTGTCCTTCGGCTTCAAGCTGGGCGATCAGGACTTGGTTGTCTTGCAACACTCCGCTGCCATCGAAATGACAGGCGAACCAGCTATTTCACTGACCGCAGGTGTTAATCACACATCGATGCCCTGTATTAACTGTGACGACATCGATGCCACCTATAACGAACTCACCGCTAAAGGTCTAAACTTCGTTAAACCACCTAAGAGTCAAGCATGGGGACGGCGTACCGCTTACTTCGCCGACCCCGAAGGTCATCTCTGGGAATTGTATCAGGAACTCCCTGCCAAATAGATCGTCTGTCCACTAAATCTTAGGGCAAACGCATATCAAACCTCAACAGTTGGAGAACAAAGGACTTTGAGTAAATAATCGTTATTCCAGCCCGCCATTTTGCGTTTGGCAGCAATGCCCACTTTGCTAGAG
>JACDGI010000517.1 GCA_013821665.1 Anaerolineae bacterium | reverse complement strand
AATGCCTACAAGATTCGTACTTCTTTAGCCCAAAATCCTGTTTTTGTAGGGGCGCGGATTTATCCCGCCCGCACTTATCAAAGAAAAATACCTTTTATTGAAGCACCTTTAGTGTGCTTGTCTTCTGTTTAGCCGTGCGGCTTTAGCCCTCGGCGAGGCAAAATAAAATGTTTTTAATACCGGACAAGCCTTTTAGGCGGCTTTATTCGACTAGCCAAGGGGTTTATCCCTTGGCGAAGACTGATGCAAACCTCTCCATATGCTGTAAATGTGACAAAACTGATCTTTTCTTAACAGCAACAACAGCATCATTTCGATGAATTGAAAAGGGCCGATGGCGAAGTTGGCGGCGACAACTTCTTTCGCCAAAATCGCCAACTTCGCCATCGTACTAGCCGAGAACCAACGGCTTTATAGCCCATTGGAGACCCAAATTGCCATTGAAATTGTCAAAATCGCCGCCAGTTTTGCCAATCTTCGAGTGCGCTTCAGCGCCCTTTCTTCCCTCAGGCAGTAGCTTGAGCCACTGACAATGGGCAATCGAATGGCGCTCTACTGCCGCCGCCGCCAATTCTGCACACATGTCGCCCAAAATGCACAGTGAAAATGAAGAATTTTGTGAATCATGGGAGCAAAGGAGAATACCGCAGAGGGCGCACGGGGATGTGCGCCTTACTTAAACGTGAATTTGTTCCCCCTCTGCCATGAAATGGAGAGGGGGCAAGGGGGTGAGGATTGGCTTACAACTTAACTTCGCTGCCCGTTTCCTGACTCTTGTACACGCCGTTGAGGATGCTCAACACCTGCAAGGATTGTTCTGCCGGAACCGGCGAGGGTTTGCCATCGACAATCGCCTGAGCAAACTCGATACATTCCTGAGCGTGTGCCGGACGAATATCTTTGGTCAGCTTGAGCGTGCGGTTGCTAAGCTGCTGGGTGGCATTATTGCTCTGGTAAATCTCGCACTTGGGCCAATGGCTGCCACCATTCTTGCCGTACAGCCACATCTGCATATCTTCGCCCTCGGTATCGTGGTGCAACAACCAGCTCACTTCGAGGATCAAGGTCGCGCCATTTTCAAAGCGCACGAAAGCCGAGGCAAATTCTTCAACGTTCATTTCTTGTGGAATCGCACCACCCCAGATGCTAAAGGCACCCGGTTTATGTGCCAGTTCCGTACGCGAGACACCCGTGACCGATATGGGTTTGGGGTTGCCCATGAACCACAGCGTCAGGTCAAGGATATGCACACCAATGTCGATACACGCGCCACCGGTCGCTTGATCTTTCAGGATGAAACCGGGGCGAATGGGAGCCGCTGCCCGCCGCAGCATCCAACTCCGCGCGTGATAAATCTCACCCAACACGCCGGTATCAATTTCAGCTTTCATGGCCTTCGCCACGCCCGAAAAACGGAAGTGTTGGGCGGTCATCAACATCTTGCCGGATGCGTCCCGTGCCGCAATCATATCGCGGATCAAATCGGGACTTGGTGCCAGTGGTTTTTCGCACAACACATGCTTACCGGCCTTCAAAGCGTCGATTGCCAGCGGTGCGTGATAATTATTGGGTGTACAAATGTCGATGATGTCCACGCGCGAATCATTGAATAAATCGGCGGTTTTGGTCGTTAGGTTCTTGATGTTATATTTTGCGCCCCAATTGTTGAGGACGGTCTCATTCAGATCGCAACCCGCCACCAGTTCAGCATTAGGGTTATCCAACCATCCCGCCATATGGGCGTTTGCGATGCCACCCACGCCGACGATTGCAACCCTTAATTTATCAGCCATAATTTGTGTATGCCCCTTGAAACTTGTGAAAATAAATCTGCAATTTCCTGCGCTCACAGCAGTATAAGCGCTGTCTCTACTCTGAAAAAATTCTCTGCGTCTCTGCGGTTAAATCGCTTTGGTACGGGTTTGCTCCTATGCCTTTTTCGGCGCGACCCAACGCTGCTCGCGGTGCCCAGCGTACAGGGCTTCCATCACGGCACTGCGATAAGCCGCTTCCTGAGCGCTGACCAAAGGTGCGTTCGCTTTGTCCTCAATCACATCGAGGAACAAATCAAAGCCGCTGACCTGCTTGGGTGGTAAAGTCGTCCAAGGGGTTTTGCCATCCGCACCTTCGACATGCTTGCTGATGAAATACAGTTGATCGTTGTGGACGTGGGCATGGCCTTCAGTGCCGCTAATTTCCAACCATGCCGGATCAGCAATATCAACCCAACCCGCAGCCATACTTCCGGCTGCACCGTTCTCGAACTGCAACAGTCCTTCGCCCGATTCGTCGCAGTCACCATAGCGTCCGGTGACGACGTTGATGCTGGCAGTAGCGCTGGTAACGTCACCCATCAACCACAACAAAATGTCGAGCGAATGTGCGCCTAAGTCGCCATAAGCACCGACACCCGCTTGCGCATAATCGGCCATCCAGCGCCAATCGGTATCAAACCAACCGCCCAACGAACCAGAATGGCAGTTGGTGTGGCGAATACGGGTGATCTTACCGAAGCTGCCTTTTTGGATTTGCTCCTTCACAAACAGGTGGATCGGATCACCACGCCGGAAGAAACCAGTATGGAACACGACTCCGGCAGCATCGATGGCTTTTGCCATCTTGTATCCGTCTGCCGCGCCGATGCCCAAGGGCTTTTCAGCAAATAACTTCTTTTTCGATTGGGCGGCTGGGATCACTAATTCCTCGTGACGGTTGGTTTCCGAGCAAATAATAATCGCCTCAATTTCCCCATCCGACCAAATTTGGGATAAATCGCTGACCACCGGCGCGTTAAGTTCTTTCGCCCGCAGCGCGGCCCGATCCGGTTGGTGATCCCAAACGGCTTTGACCTTAATATCCGGTCGTTCATTGATCCGCTTAATAAATCCGGGCGTATGAATATGTGCGCAGCCCACTAGCGCTACCTGATGCACCATAAAAACTCCTTGAAATGAAATCTATTGAACTAACCAATGTGCATTGTATCGCGGTGGGGAAAAGGGTAATAAGGCCAAGCAATGAAACCAAGTATTTCAGTGGTCAAGCGGAAGGTTCAATAAAAAAGACCCCGACAGTAGCTTTACCGTCGAGGTCTTTCTAAGAATATGAAGGTTCTGAGGTTATTTGGTTTCAGCCGGCAGTTGGTGTTCGTCGTCGGCTAAATCCGGCCACAATGTTTCGATGGCTTCCCATTGCAACAACAGAGTTTCTTCAATCAGTTCGCCCGAAGCGGTGTTGAACTCGGAATAACTCACGCTGCTAATCCATGCGCCTTTGACGTTCCAGCGGCGGATTTCTTTACCATCATCAACAGCTACCACTGTGACTGTGCGCGTCACCCGCTTAATATCGATATGCGTCGCAATCGACTCGCGCAGCCAGCGGTTGACCACGTTGTTCGGGTCGCGCAGTACCATTTTGACAATCGTAATCGGGTCTTTATTGATTTTAAGGGCCGAAGATTGTTTAACGTCTAACTTATAAGGGGCGAGGCCGCTGACTTTGAAAACACCCGTTAGGACTTCGCCGTCCACCTCGACACGAAACTCATTGGCCGACAGGCTGTCGATATGTTTGGTGCTCTTGGAGGCACTTGAACGCGTAGAAACTTTCTTCGCCATTGTTAACTCCTCAAGATAGTAACCACACAGTGGTGCCAGTATAACGCCTCTTTGACCCGGACGACAAACCGCCCGGTGCGAGGGGGGCGCGACCGGGCGGCTTGTTGAGGGAAGGGCTTATCAGAAGATTTGGTGAATTAACACCTTATCTTGATTTGCCCGCAAATCTGGCTCACACAACTTGCACCACTTCGGAGGAATGAGCACAATCCAATCAACCAGACTTGCATGATTACAGAATACGCCCGTTCGTGTAAAGTCCTTGTTAGTTGTTGATGAGCGCGTAATGAGAGTGCTTTTTCGGCAAATTATCCCGCCGGAAAAGCCCACGCCAACGCCTCTGGAAGGATGCTGCGGAAGGCTACCAAACCATGTCCGCTGCCGGTTTCTTGGAAGCTATAACCATCGCCTACGCGCGGCTCAAGAATGTCGCGCAAGGCTTCGCCCGGACGCAGGAAACGGGCTTTGCCTTCGTAGCGCCCGACCGATTGGAAAATGCGGTTGGGCAGCACCGGCGCTTGCTCAAAGCGCGAGGCATATTTGCTCAGTAAGTCTTCGTCCTGCCCCCGACCCAGCGGCGGCGAAATGATGATTAGACTGCTGAATACGGCTGGATTTTTGAGGGCTGCGTGAGCCGCTGCTACCGCACCATTCGCCACGCCACCGATGCCCATGTGTGACGAGTCGATGCGGTACTTAGATTGTAAGATCGGCAGCACTTCTGAAAGGATCGAGTTGTAATGCTGGTCGTTGCTGGTGTATTCAAACAAACGCTGATTTTGATTACCACTCTGTACCATCGCAATCACCATTGGCGCGAGGCGTTTGTGTTTGATGAGGGCATCGGCAATCGCGGGAACTTGCAGCGGGCCAGTCGCCCATTGACCATCTTGTAAAATCAGCAGCGGATAGGCCAAGCCTGAGCCTTCATAACCGGGTGGGGTATAAACCCACAGTGTGCGCCCTTTGAAGCCTAACTGTTCGCTGTCAAAGCTCAGTTCATCGACCTTGCCACGCGGGACGTTACTCAAGGCCGTCCAATCCAGATAAGGACGTGCATTGCCCATTCGCAGCACCGATACATCTTGCTGACCACTGCTCATTTTCAATGGATTAGCCGGATCGACGCGCCAATATTTGACCACACGCGCCAGAATATCAGACTCTTGGGATAGTGGTGTCATTGGGTCATCGACGGCGAGTAGATAATCAAGGAGATCATCTTCGGCAAAGGTGCGTGTGAGATGCCACAGAGTTGTGCCTTCAAGCTGTTTGAGGGGCGCAAAAGGCGGATCGGCCTTGATGGTATCCAAATTGAGTGAGACATTTTTGCGTGCGCCCAGACTGTTGAAGATAAAGGTCGCTTTATTTTCTTGAATCCAAGGCCATTCACGCCGCTCGACTAACAATTCGTCCACCAACGTTTGGCGGTCACCATCTCTGCGGGCGCGTTCGACTTCTGCTACAAAGGTGTCAAAATCAGTCCAACGGGGCATCAGTCTATGCTCCTGAATAGTCGCAAATCACAATACGTTCCATTGTAGCACTGTGGCGGGGGAATGCCTAATAGTACCGAATAGGGAAATATCCGTTGAAAATGTGTCGTAACAATTTTCATCAAATCGAGAATAATTGACCAGCGGTTAGAAATTTTGTTCTTGACATTTGACTCTGGAACGATTAGTCTTATTTCACTTGTGAAATGCAATTAAAACCAAGGAGTATTTGATGGACGAAGTCACCCGCCAAAACATAGAGGCTATACACTCTCAGGACAAGGACCTACAGAATAAAGCCTATTTCGCAGTGATCGAAGCTACCGATCAACCGGTTGATTGGGCTTACGATGTGTGGGGTCAGATAGTGGCGGATTTACGTCACAAAGATAATCATGTGCGGGCGATTGCAGCGCAAGTCCTTTGCAACCTCGCCAAGAGCGATCCCGAAAAGCGGATGCTCAAGGATTTTAATGCTCTTCTCGCAGTGACCAAAGATACGCATTTCGTTACAGCGCGTCATTGTATGCAAGCGCTGTGGAAAGTGGGCGTGGTCGGCAAACCACAGCAGCAGTTATTGGTCGATGGTCTTGAAGGTCGCTTCAACGAGTGCATCACCGAAAAGAACTGCACCCTTATCCGCTACGACATCCTCCAAAGTTTGCGCAATGTCTACGATGTTCTCCCCGACGAAAGCATTAGAGCTAAGGCGCTGGCGTTAATCGAAACGGAAACAGCCGCTAAATATCGCAAGAAATATGCCACTCTTTGGCGGAAATAAAATCTCAATTAGCAGCCTTCAATAGTCACAAAGGAAAACCGAAATGGGAAAAGTTGTTGGCGGCATGACTATGTCGTTGGACGGTTTTGTGAATGACCGTAATGGCAGTGTGGGCGCGTTATATCCTGACCTCGCAGAATTAGGTCAAACGGATATGCTCCAAGAGACGATACAAAAT
>JACDGI010000516.1 GCA_013821665.1 Anaerolineae bacterium | reverse complement strand
GAGGGAGAATTGCGTAATCAAGGCTAATTCATCTCAACCATCTGAGGGAGACTTCATCGCTCCTAGTTCCAAAATTGATACTCGCATTTTGGAAAATGAGGGAGAAAAGGGTACCTGAGTAGTTACGGGAAATCTGCAAATTGTGCAATTTTTGCAGCAATGAAACGAAGTCTTAAATCAGCTCTCTGTGTCTGTGAGTCATTGAGCCTTTGTGTTAAAAATGTTTTGCCTTTACGCCGCCAGCGGCCCCTTCGCCGCTTCATCCACACCCAACTGCGCCAGATGGTCAAGTGTCGCTACCAAAATCTGGTTGTCCTCAATCAGATGATCCTCGATCACCACGCCCATTTTGATGCGCAAAAGTTGGATGCCCTTATTCTGGTACGGTTGACCGTCGGGCAGGGTATCGCTCACCGTCCATTGGGTCGTCACCACCATATCCCACGGTGGCCCGCTCACAAAAATGCGGTTAGGAATCAGTTGCAGGCGTGGGAAAATCCGGTGAACACGCTCGAACCATCCGCGCACCGCCTCCCGATCATGGAAGTCACCGGCCAGCGCATGATTGCCTGCGAAAGTGAAGTGAATGTCTGGCGCGAACTGCTTCAACAACGGCTCGAAGTTCGCACTGCTAATGTCTTTGAAACCTTGCCGAACTTTTTGTTTAGCGATCAGTTGGTACATGCTTATTCCTTTGAAGGGGTCTCAAATTGCTGAAGTGTTTCTTCAATCCACTGGATGTACATTGCCTCGTAAAGTTCACCGTGCCGCCGCGTCGCCTCCCACAGGGGTGCATTGCTCAACAGTTCGGGATGCACGTTGGCAAACTGCAAAATTTCGGTGGGTGTTTGCAGTCGGTAATGTTCGAGTTTCTGTTGGTGCAGGCGTAACTGGATGCGAAGTTGGACGATAATGCCCGCACGGTCAGCCGGAGAGGAGAAAAATAACTTGAGTAGCAGCGAATCTTTTTTGTCGACTTCCTCAACAATCGGCGTTTCCAGCCATTGTTCAAGATTCGCCTTACCCGCCGCCGTAATCGTATATACCCGCCGGTCTGGTTTGCCCACTTGCGGCTCGATATGTGAAGTCACTTCGTCCGATTTTTCCAGTTGTTTGAGTGTCTTGTAAATTTGGCTGAGTTCCGCGTGCCAAAAATTGCCAGTCGAAGCGTTAATCCAACCTTCGAGTTCGTAACCGGTCATGGGGCTGTAATTAAGGAAACCGAGCAGCGCGAACTTGAGCATAATCGCCATTTCATATATAACTTTGCATATAGGAAAGTGTATATATGAATTGCGCCCATGTCAAGCAGGTTAGAAGTAAAAGAGGGCTTGTTGCTGCCAAACCCTCAGTGTCCAATCGAATCCTGTCGGGGGAAATGAAAGTGAAATTAGTTAGGTTGTGCTTGCATCTGAGGAACTATGCCGAGTTGCTGAAGCATCGCGGGCGTGTCCCAAATATGCCACAAATCGGTATTTTTGCCGTCTACAAAGCGCAGGAAGTACATATGAGCCACGCTCACTTTTCGTCCTGTCGGTGGCACGGTTCTTCCCATCCCCGTACGGAGTGGGCCAGTATGAGTGCCAGTCATCGTCGCCCGAAAGGACACAATATCGCCATCCGCCAGAATTTCATGCATTTCAAAGTGCAAATCGGGATAGCCGGTACGCAAGTTCGTTGTGACCTCTTTCAGGTGGCGGCGAATGTCCGTCCCCGGCGCTTCTTGATGATCCACGCCATCAGCGGCGATAAATTCGTCAATCGCCGACAAGTCACCTTGGTTGAAGGCACGTTCCAGCACTTCCATCGCAGCGGCCTTATTCGCTTCGCTTGACATAGTTTTGCTCCATTCGCTGTAGTTTAACTACATTTACTGTATCTGTGTTATACTCTTGTTCATGAATGAAGTCAAGCAACCTCTAACCCATCGCCAACGCCAAGCCCTTGCCACCCAGCAGGTAATTGTGGATGCTGCACGCAGCTTATTCTTAGAACAAGGTTATGGCGCAACCACTATTGATGCCATCAGCCTCAAAGCGGGTGTAGCTGTCAGTACGGTTTATGCCGTTTTCAAGAATAAAAGGGGCATTCTGAAAGCCATCCGCGAGGAGTGGCATCAACAATCCGGTCAACGTACCATTTATAGTCAAGCACTGACCGAGATGGATGCCCCAAAACGCTTGGAAATGGCCGCCCATGCCACCCGCATGCAGTGGGAAACCGGCGCAATCATGATCGCCATCTATAAAAGCGCAGCCGAGGTCGATGCCGAAGCCGCTGCTGAACAGCAAGAAGCCCTCGCAGGTCGGCGGCGTAATATGGGGATTTTCATCGCGGAAACTTTACCGCTGCTGCGTTCCGATTTAACGCTTCAAAAGGCGCAAGATTTATTTTATGCGCTTACCTTGTCCGAGATTTATCAGAACTTGGTCGGTCAATCGGGTTGGTCAGCCGATGAATACGAGGCGTGGTTGGCTCAAACCCTCAAACAGCAGTTACTCGCGTGAGCATTTTCGTTATTGGAGTTCGAGTAAGCCTGCTGATTCGTCAGCACCGAAATCGAGGATTGTTTCATAATGGGTTTGCAATAATTTGAACAGTGTAGCTGTAGTACAGTTGCCTATACGTATCCAAATCACTTTTGGTGGAAAACCTTTTGCTTCTAAAATCTCGTTAAAATCAGAATCTTTACTCACAAGATAGTAAACATCTCGTTGAGCAGCATTCCATACTTCTAAATCAGATGCCGCATCCAATCCGAGCAAAGCAACATGGCTTGAGTTTGGAAATAGATCTGCGAGCTTGTTTACTAATCTAGGCGAAAGATTATTGTCTAAGAGGAGCTTCATGAACGAACAATTACCGTATGACGTTCACGCTCAGCCACATACGCTAGACTTGCCAAAATATCATCATTAGTTAGAGATGGAAAATCAGCCAAGATTTCTTCGTGCGTCATACCGGCAGCCAAATAGGATAACACGTCGTAAACGGTAATTCGCAAGCCGCGAATACAAGCCTTACCACTGCGTTTGCCCGGTTCTAAGGTGATGATTTCTTTGTAATCAAGCATTGGTTTCAGCCCTTCATAGAACCTGTTTAATCTAGGAAGTTTATCACAAATCAGCTTAGCGACTGAATGTTTTATTCCTCGTACCCACAGAAGCGAAGGGCAGTCAACGCCAATGTTCGAACCACCACCGCTAAATCTTCAACCGGCACATATTCATCGGGTTGATGCGCCTTACGCACATTACCGGGGCCGAACATCAGTGTAGGAGTATCACCGTTATTAACTAGCAAGCGCATATCCGCGCCATACGGCATCCCGCGATAAATCGGTTCACTGCCTTTAATCTCACTGAAAGCCATGCCAACCGTCGTCACAATCGGATGATCTATCGGGATACTGGCCGACTCAAACTGTCCACCCCACCACTCAACCGTTGGTGGATGTTCACGCAGCCATTCATCGCTCTGTGCGACCTTATCTACAACAGCCTCAAAGGATTTACGCGCCGTAGGAATATCTTCACCAAGCGCGATCCCAAAACGTCCTTCAAATGTTAGACTTTCAGCTACCGTGGATGCCCAATTGCCCGCGTTGAGTGTCCCTACACAGATCGGGAAGGGGATAGCATAGGCCTCGAATAAAGGGTTATTCGACTGTTGATTGCGCTCAGTCTCAAACGCCATCAGCGCTTGGTAAATCGGGATGAACTTGTCAATTGGATTCACACCTTCTGATCGGACTGCGCCATGTGCTGCTAATCCCGGCACGGTAATTCGGAAGTTGAGCGCACCCGCTTGAGCCGGAGCAATCATTAACTCGGTTGGCTCCATAATGACCGCCGCATCCGCTTTGTAACCGCGTACCACTGTTGCTAACGCACCGACTCCGCCATCTTCTTCACCGATGACACTTTCAATCATCAATTTACCTTTAAGCGTCACCCCTGCGTCACGGATCGCCTTGGCCGCGAACAACGCACAGCACAAGCCGCCCTTCATATCAAGCGCTCCACGTCCATAAACTTTGCCATCGGCAACGGTCATTTTCCAAGGTGATGTATGCCAGTTTGCTAGATCACCTGCGGGTACAACATCAATATGCCCGTTAAAAATCAGCGATTTACCTTCACCTTTGCCCATCGTTCCGACTACGCCTAAACCTTCGGCTCGGTCAATCTCGGTGCTGAAAGCCGGATGCTGGCTGAGCGCCTTAAAGTCCAAATCCCATACATCAACCTCCATACCAACGCTCTGCATGTACCCTGCCAGAAAACGTTGAATAGGGGATTCGTTACCGCCTAGACTTTCAAACGCCACCATCTGACCGAGAAACGCCAGCAAGTCATCCATATTGATCGCAGCTAAGACGCGTTCTTCGACACTCGGCATGATTGTTCCTTATTGTGGGCGGAAGGTTGTCCGATATGAGATGATGGCTTGTGCGCCTGATTCGGGATCACTGCACGAGCCAGCCACCAGCGCTTGTGATGGATCGGATCGACCAGCCACTTGCACGGTGTAGGATTTTCCGGCATCCATCTGGAAATCGGCATAATCCGCACCGCGTTCGGGCTTGAGTCCGGTCACGAATGTACTTTCACCGTTATCCCACTTCACAGTGATGCTCGCGCCGGGGATCGGATCGCCGTTGTAATCCTGCACGCGCACTTCAATCAGTCCCGATAACTCTTTGCTACAGTAAGTCCGCACATCAACCAGCGTGAAATCGGCCTGTGGTTGGATGGTCGGGATGACTACATTGGGTTGTACCTGTGTCGCTGTCGGTTGATTTGGTGCAGGTGGAGTCGGTGTTTTAGTTGCCGGTGGTTGTAGGGTAGGTGTAGACGCTTCAATAACAGGATTAGGTGTTGATTGGTCAGTTCCAGCGAGGAGCGTATCCGCACAACCGCTGCGTCCCTGCAATTGATAGAATGTCATCATACTGCGGACGGCTCGCTGCCCGCTGCTGTTATCGACATAACTGCTGCTCGCTAGTTTGCAAGCAGTATCTGCCACTGCTTGAATCGGATCACCGGTCAGCTTAAGAACCACCAAACGGTTGACCGCTTTGGAAAGGTCACTGTCGTAGCTGTATTGCAGGGTAATACCCGCGATGTAATTGGCGCGGTCAGTCTCGTTGAGCTGCCACGGTTCCGTATTAAATTCGATACGCGGATTAAACACCCATGCGTAAATCAGTCCGCCGACGATACCAAGGATGAGGCCAATCGCCACACCCCATGTTGAAAAGGGATAGCGTGGCCGACGATATTTACTGCGTGCATCCGGCGCATAATTGCCGCTGTTGTCGTAGCGGCTCATGGTTTTTGTCCGGGCGCGTGCAATTGAGCATAGGGCTGCATAATCGGTGTTAAGCGGCCTAAGCCTTCGGAAAGGGCTACCAGATAGGCAATATCATTCGCATCTTGGGAATTACTGATGTAACGTTCAGTGACACCTTGGACATAGGCGGGAATATTGGCCTGACCCAGAATGCGGAGGCGATCAACAGCACCACCGAGGTCACCATCTTTAAGGTAGCCGGTCGCTACCATAATGGTATAGTCATCTTTATAGCGGTCTGCCAGACTCGCTGCCGGACTGTTGAGGTATTGTACCGGGAATCGCACCCATCCAACGTACACACCGATGGCTGCGCCGATAACGATTGCGACCATGAGGGATATTAAAAAACGAATCATACTCTAACCATGAACGTCACCAAGAAAAATCATCACATAATTCTAACTCAAAAATGGGGATACGACACGAAGGAATTCTACATGGCAAATTGGGTTTAACAAGGCTTGGCTGAGATGCCATTTACGCGGTAAAATTGGTTTGACAGCACTAGTGGATTATGTTAATCTACGGTAGCTTTATTTGTTCAAAATAGCACAAAGTCCCTTAGGGAAGCAAAATATGGCACTTAACGAATTTGCCCCGATTGGCGCACTCTTTGCACTGGCCGCCCTTGTATCCTTCATTGTCGTGGTTATTTCATGGATTTTTGGGCCTCACCGCCCGACGACCCGTAAAGCCGCCCCCTATGAAAGCGGTATGAAGC
>JACDGI010000515.1 GCA_013821665.1 Anaerolineae bacterium | reverse complement strand
CGTTGGAGGGCAGCCTCCCGCTCCTGCGGCGCAGCAACCTTACAGCCCTTACAGTCCACAGGCCGCACAACAGCCGCCTCCACAAGCAGCCCAACCACAATCGCCTTATGCGCCGCCTGCTCAAGCGCAGCAGCCACAGCAGTCTTATAGTCCACCACAACCGAGCTATGCACAGCAAAACCAACCGCAGCAGCCCGCTTATGGTCAACAGCAGGGGCAGCCGCAATCAGCCGGTGGTTATAACCCGCCACCGCCGCCCGGTGCCGCTTATGACTATGATCCTTATGCCGTGCGCGAGGAAGAGCCGCGCAGCATGACCCGTTGGATTGTGTTTGGCTGCTTGGGTGTATCGGCGCTGTGCTGCTGCGGCACGATTGCCGGTTTGTTTCTGGTGGATGCGCTGTGCTTGTGGAACCGCGTCCCACTTTTGGGTGATCTGGTTAAGGCTGTGGGTTACAATATCGTTTGTAAATAAGCGGCTGCCGGATTCACTTCGTTATCGCATTTTTACACAGGCGGGCAGCTCACCCGTCTGTTTTGTTTAAATGTGGTTGAAAATAATCCGAATATCGGACGCGATAATGATGTTTTACAAGTTAGGACGGAGAAAGAAATCAGACCCCTAACCCCAACCCTTTCCCCGTAGTAACAGGGCAAGGGAGAAATAGGGGAGCACACATAGGTGCCCCCTACGTTGGGTACTCCGTATTAAAAAGTAAAACTTCATTATCGCGTACGATAAACGCGTAAAATTAGAAGACAGGGTGCAATACCTATGCCACATGTAAACACTGTTAACGGATCAATCTGGTACGCTGACCACCGCGACCCGACGCTTCACCGTCCGGTGACATTGGTGATTCATGGTGCAGGTGGGACTCATCTGGATTTCCCGGCTGAAATTCGCCGGATGCCTGAGTTGAACGCTATCCTCGCTGATTTGTCGGGACATGGGCATACGTCGGGCACAGGCCGCAACAGCATCGGCGCGTATGTCAGCGATATGGTGGCGCTGCTGGACGCGCTCAAGCTCGAACAGGTGATGCTTTTTGGTCACAGCATGGGCGGGGCGATTGCTCAAACTCTGGCGCTCCAACATCCTGATCGAGTGCTGGGACTGATTCTGATCGGCACAGGCGCGAAGTTGGGTGTGCATCCTGATTTACTGGCGGGGATGGTCTCGGAAACCACACGCACAATTGGCGCGTTGGTGAGTATGTATTATGGAACGCCGGTCAACGACTCATTACTACGCCGCAGCCAGCAGCGCTTGGGTGAATTTAATCCGATTACGTTATATAACGATTATGCCGCTTGCAACACTTTTGATCTGCGTAAACAGGTCAGCCAGATTCATGTGCCCACGCTGATCATCGGCGGCTCGAACGATAAGATGACACCCTTTAAATTCAGCACCTATTTACATGAACAAATCGCGAGTTCGCATCTGGAAAAGATCGAGGGCGGCGGTCATATGATGATGTTGGAGCAGCCCGAAGCAGCAGCCGAAGCCGTGCGGAAGTGGTTAGTAGAGCAATCATTTTAAGGCTTAACAGGCCAGATTAATCTGAATCTACTGCCGCGCCCTAACTGACTTTCGACCTCAATGCGTCCGCGGCTCAATTCCATGATGCGCTGGGTGATGATCAGACCTAATCCAGCGGCGATAGTATTACGTTGTTTATTGGCCCCGACACTGTAAAATCGTTCGAAAAGGTGCGGCATATGCTCGGCATCAATACCGTTGCCACTGTCTTCTACCGTGACTATGACCTCATTGTTTTGAGTCGTGGTATAGGCCGTAATGCCGCCTGCATCAGTATAGGCGATGGCGTTTTCCAATATGTTCTGTAAGGCCACTAACAGTAAATCGTAATCAACCTCGATTTTGGGCAACCTATCATCCAGCCGTAGTTCCAGCGTGATTTCTTTTTTTGCGAGCGCCGATGCATACTCTTCTTGCAAATTAGCCATCATTTTGTTGAGCGTGATCGGGGTCGCTGCGGGAGCCTCATGCAGACTGTCCACGCGGAGGAGCATACCCATTTGTTCAATCAGGCGTGCAAGCTGCGCGGTCTGATGTTCAATGAGCTGCAAACGCTCTTCCTGCTTGATTGGATCGTTTGTTTTCTTGATTAGGTACAAACTGGTTTTGATGACCGCCAACGGTGTGCGCAGTTCATGCGAGATGCTGTTGATAAACTGTGATAGCAAATGTGATTGTTCACGTTCCATCGACAAATCAACCGTGATCTTTTCCATTTGTTGGGTGATATTACGGGCGATTCCCATATCGAAACGCGCAGTTTTCAATATCCGGGCAACCGTACCATCGACACGCCGTTTGAAGATTACCTGTCGCTCGGAGAACCATTTCCATGAGCCATCAGCATGTTTCAGACGGTAAGCAATATCGCCACAATCTTCATCGTTAAGGGCTAATGTTTGCTGAAGTTGAGCGTTCATGGATGCCGCATCATCGGGATGCAGCAGATCATCGTCCGTTGCCGACCCATCTACATAACCCAGAACAGATGCAAAAGTACGGTTGCTGTACACAATCTGCTGTGAATCAACATCATAGACACTGACGATGTCTGGCAGCAGCCTGAATGTCTGCTCCATGAGATGCACATTCTCATCCAATAGAACGCTATCGGATTGTGACCGGAAAGCGACTTGTTGAGCAGTTGAATTCGTGCTTGAGAAAGACATGGATTCCCTATGATGTGACGATTATCAGCCAGAATTTATAATATTTCACTACCTTTCATTGTAGGGTTTAACCGCAAGCCTTCATCCTTGAGATTTCTTAAGAATCTGTGAAGGAACTGGATGACCTCAACACTTCGATCATTTGTTGGTGAATGTGTCCGTTGCTAGCGAGTACCTGTTTGCCGTCATGGACGATTTTTGACTCTTGATTACTGTAATCGGTGACAGTTCCACCAGCTTCGCGTACCAGAACGATTCCGGCCATCACATCCCACGCGTTGACGGAGCGTTCCCAAAGTCCTTCAAGCCGATTGGAAGCAACATAACTGAGTTCCAGTGCAATCGAGCCGAAACGTCGTAAGCCGCGCGACTTGATGGTGAAGGCTTTCCATTCGGCAATGTTACTGTCGGGGCTGTTGATGCTCTCATAGGGGAAACCCGAACAAAGCACCGCTTGTCGGAGTGCTGTTTGCGGAGATACATGAATGGGTTTGTCGTTGCGGGTGGCTCCATGACCGAGTGCCGCACTGTATAATTCGTCCGAAAATGGATCATAGACCACACCCACCAGCGGGTTCATATTTTTGTCGGCTAGGCCAAGGCTGACCGAGAAAAAAGGAATGTTGCTGGCGTAGTTGGTGGTGCCATCCAGCGGATCAACATACCAGAAGTATTCGGCCTCTTCAGCCGATTTGCCGATGCCAGCGCCGCCGCCTTCTTCACTGACGATATGATGGTCGGGGAAGGCTTTTGTCAAACGCGGGAGAACGACGGCCTCCGAAGCCAAATCCGCTTCGGTGACAATGTCGGTGTCGTTCTTCTTGGTCCGTTCTTGATGCGGCTGCTCAAACTTTTCCATCAACACCGCACCGGCGGCACGGGCAATTTCGCTGGCGGTGGCACGGACAGCTTGTAGATCCATTGTGGTTATGCTCCCAGAAACAAAAAAGCCTATCATAACTGTGATAGGCTTGTGGATGCTATAGTCGGGTTAGTGCGTTAGAGGATTATTCGTTCTCTTGCGGAACTTCAAGCACGACTACTGCGCTGGCCTGTTTGCCCTTTGGCCCTTCGACCACTTCAAATTCGACTTTCGCCTTCTCTGGTAGCGACCGATAGCCGTTGCCTTGGATGGCACTATAATGAACAAAAACGTCACTGCTGCCATTTTCGGGCGTGACAAATCCATAGCCTTTTTCGTTGCTGAACCACTTTACGACACCTTGAATCCGCTGCGCCATTTGTTGCCTACTCCTAGTAACACACATCCCTAAACAATACAGGTCAATTTCATAAGGCGAAATAAAAATTTACATTATGAAATGTTGGTTAAGTTTAGATGATTTGGCGCGGAATTGTCAAGGTTTTGGCCTGATGATCGTGGTCTTTATTACACACGTCAGGCTTACGGGGAAATAAAGGGGATGTATACAAGTGTTACATCCCCTCTATGTTACGGGATAACTTACGGCAGGTTGAGGCTAATAAAAGCCTTGAAGCAGCAGCGGTTGACCGTTAATCAGGGCGTAGTAGTACGGTATCCAACCGACACCGAACAACTCCACCTGAATATCCTTCTTATAGGGCGTGACGGTATAGGCTTGTACATCGGTGGCGACTTTAGCCCATTTGTCGGTGACGGCTTGGGCATCTTTTTGGAATTGCTCTTGCAGTGCTTGGCTCTTGTCTTCGAGATCCGCTAGTGTTTGCTCGCTGGCGCTGAGATGGGCACCGGCTTGATTTTTGTAACGGCTGACGCGGCTGGAACGCGACAGGGTGAAGCTGGTGCGCCCTTTGAACAAACTCAGCAAGGATTCGCCCCGTGTGAAGAGTTCCTCGCGTTTAAGGTCGGCCAATTGGCGTTTCTGGGCATTAAGCTGCATCTCTTCACGGCGCATTTTCTCGTCAATCGAGTCGAACTGCTTTTGATATTTAGCGGCTAAAGCATCAGCTTCTTGATCGCGCTGTTCGCGGGCGGCTTGTTGCAGCCGTGCCGGAAATTCGCTTTCCTGCGCGTTAGGATCGCCATAAAGACTGAGAGTCGCATTAAAAGGAATTTGCAAGCGCTCGGTGTTGAAAAGCATATCGGTCATCTCGCCTTTGAGTGCGGTCATGCGCTTGGCATCGCTCAAACCGGAGGAAAGTTCGCCGAAGATGGCATCCCCGAAGGCCGCGCCCGACACCTTCCGCGGATCAACCGGAGTCGCTTTGAAGTCTTCCCAACGTACCATTCCGGTTCGTTCGAGTGTGGGGATTTGGAAGGCATATTCGCGGGTGATATACAACTGCGTTTTGCGATCCTGGAAGCGGACGCTGGCTTGCCCTAACAGCACCGGTTTATAAGCCAATGTCGTTTGTGGTGCGCCAGTGAAGGCGATCCGTGTCTGCTGTTCGTAATATTGGATGGCCTGTTGTGGTGTGACTGACGCGGGCAAGAAATATTGGCTGACGGCTGAGGGCAGCGCGGGAGCACTCGGATTAAAACCGGGGACGGCCTGTGTCGTCCGCAGTACGGTACTGCTCTGAGGTGGCAGTGCCTGTGAATAAGCCTGTGTCACCTGCGTATTGGCGGCCTCCATCGCAGCCTGTTGTGATGGGTATTCCGGTGGTGCGCTCGGCATTCCGGGTAGGCTGGGGGGCGCTGCAAAAGCGGATGCTGTCGCGACTGGAGCTTGTGTCCCCGCCATGGGCGGTAAGGGCAGCGAACGGGCTTGTCCCGCGCCGACACCTGCGCCTGTTGATGCTGGATAACCTTGTGCTACCGCTTTGGCAAGCAGTTCGGCTTTCTGAGTCGCCATCAACAGACTGACTTGCTGGCGCGTCAATGGCCCGCGCAGATAGCTCATCGCCCAGCGCGAATGGACGAGGGTTGGCCCGCCGTTATCATGGACGTTGTGCATCAAGAATACACGCGGCTCAATATCGGAAATAAGGCGTTCGACGGCTTTCAGATCGAGGCTGTTATCGGCAGTTGCCAGCGACTCCAAACCCGCCATCACCCGCGCTTTATCATTGGCAGATTGCAAGCGTCCGATAAACCACGTTCCGGCGTTGCTCAAGCCTTTGTAGTCCAAATCACCGGGATTTTGCGTGGCTAGAATCAAGCCAAGACCAAAGGCGCGTGCCTGTTTGAGTAAGCGTAAGATCGGGTCTTTGGTCGGTGGGTTGAGTGGATACGGCGGGAAGTAACCGAACATCTCATCAATGTAGAGGACGGCACGTAAGCTGGTCGTACCACTTTGTTGGCGCATCCAGCCCTGCAAATTTTCCAGCAGCAGCGTAATGATGAATTGGCGCTCGGCTTCATTCAAATGGGCGATGTAGAAAATCGAGACGTGGGCGCGACCGTTGGGCTGGTACAACAG
>JACDGI010000514.1:4475-6081 GCA_013821665.1 Anaerolineae bacterium | reverse complement strand
CAACACGCGAGCCATCCGCTGCATTTGTGTCATTTCGGTGGCACTAGCCGAGCCTCCCGCCGACACAAAATGCACATTCGGCGGCTTGCTCCCTCACATCCGCCTGCCATTTCGGCGGAAAATATGCAATTTGTGCAATTAGTGTAGTAACACCAGCATCAACTGCAACATTTTGACCAATGACCAGCGCATAACCGACATGGATTGGACTTTATCCCATTTTGATTTCAACCCGCTCGATCATCAGCGTTTGCGGCTGCGGAACATCCACCAATCCAAACTTGATTTGTCCCTGTGGCGTGACTACCGCATATTGGTTATCCATCCACGCAATAAACCCTAACGCGCCCTTTATTCCCACTCGCGCCTCATGTACCGTCACGTCATCCACCGCGAAACGCACATGATCCACCTGCCAATCAAGACTGTAAGTATGACGTTCGAGTAGCAGTGACGACTCCAGTAAATGTTCACTCACACCAATCGCCCGCTGACCAATCGGCCATAAACGCCGGTAAAGGGTAGGGAAACGCATCAGTAAGATGCTCACAGGCGCAGTCGGAGCCAGTGCTAAAAATTGCCAGCGGGTCGCATCAATTGTCGCTGCTTTCCATCCCGGCCCCGTTACACCCTGTGCCAACTGCATATTGCTCGGTGGTGCGGAGAAAAAGAACCAGACCGCTTTGGGCAATCGTACGCCCCGTTCACTCGGCACAAACGGATGGTTCCAGAAACCAAAGCCCGCCGTTCCCACCAGTGGATGAAGGCTGGCCGACGCAACCACCTCCATCCTTAACGGTGGTCGCCAACGGAAATCGCCTTTGCCCACATAATCGGTAAGCTGTGCATCATGGTAACGGGTCGCGTGCGTCGCGGGTAACGTTAATTGCAGCGCGTTAGGCTGCTGGTTCACACGCCCATTTCCATAATTGATGATGTGCCAATGGGCTGGTAAAGATTGTTGGAAATCAATTTCACGCTTCATGTTGTAGAATAT
This sequence comes from Anaerolineae bacterium, assembly GCA_013821665.1. Taxonomy (GTDB): domain Bacteria; phylum Chloroflexota; class Anaerolineae; order Aggregatilineales; family Phototrophicaceae; genus CFX2. The sequence continues at coordinate 5,084 of JACDGI010000514.1, read as the reverse complement.
TATTTCTAAACCTGACCGAACAATAATTTACCAAGTTTTTTAAGGTATGCTATATGAGTTCGTGTAGATCAAGTGATTTTGACGGTTCACTGTCAGGGTAGTTTTACCCAAATTGAGACTAATATTAATAATGGATTACTTCAATAATGGGACAATTTCTCTACTATTCAACCCAAACTCAATTAGCATACTTCATATGCAAAGAGTATTTTGGTGGCAAATTTTATGTCCATTGTGCTGAAGAATTTGCACCTCAAACTAACCCTGGTTCTTCCAGCCCAGCTTCTTTATATGAACATTTTAAGGATGTTGCTGAAAAGGATGATCATGGCGATCCACAATTATGGCGTATCAAACAACGCCTGAAAATAGTTGCTTTAGAAAAAAAGGATGCCAAGGAATTGACAGCCTCGGAGTATCGCGCTTTGATATGGGACGTTGAGAATGCTGCACCACGTCAATTTGCACCCATCCTTTATCTCGTTCCAAAAGCAGTTATTAAAAGCAAGCAGCTTGAACGACTGCCACCAGAGCTTTGTGCCAATCCTAATTCGGTTGAGTATACGATCAAAGATTTGATGGAATCGCAGTTTGAGGCTCTTGCCTCTA
>JACDGI010000514.1:0-4465 GCA_013821665.1 Anaerolineae bacterium | reverse complement strand
TGCCTCTAGGATGAAGTTAACGAACCTTTTATGAAAAGAAAGAGGCTATCTCCTGATAGCCTCTTGAATTAGATCCTATTATTTAAGCCGTGCTTTTTGGCTTAAAACTGCTTGAACATCCTGTGGTGGTTCTTTTAAGTTCTTGATAGTTTCCCCAATAGCTTTCGCCCGCGTCCCCACCTGAATATTAGCTTCGCGGTAGTAGTGCTTACTGAGTAGACCTTGTACTGTATTGACCTCTTTTTGCCCTAACAATTGATATTGAACAGGCAAACGGTCTACAGTCTCATCAATAATTTGATTGAGCCGATTCGCATCACGGATACCATTATAGTTTGGGTCAGGTTGCGCGATCATCACAAGGCTGGAGAGCGCCGTATAAAGTTCATCGAGTGTCAACAAGGTATCCGCATCGTGCTTCACTTGGCTAATCACCTTGGACATCGTCAAACCAGCTTTGACTGGCGCGCTTTTATCTTTGTTTACTTGTTTTTTGGCAGACCGATTGGGAGAACTATTACTGCTGTTCACACCATCCGCTGAATAATCTTTGAGTTTCATGACACTACCTTCTCAAACCTAACGTAATTCAAATGCAGTATAGCATAACATGGGGATTAAGGTCTACAAAATCGAACAAATGATCAATATTCGTGGGACGTGCGCTTGAGAAAATGCGTGCGATTCGGTATCATTAAGCGATATGATTTATCGGCCTACACGCATCCGCTGTCGCAGAACAAAGGATGTGCTGCGGTAGATGATGCTAACTAAAAAGTGAGGTAACACTCCATTGGATATTACATGGTATGGTCATAGCTGCTTCCGCATTGCGGAACGCAACCGCACAGCAATAGTGACTGATCCCTTCTCGGATAATCTTGGTCTTTCCGTTCCCAAACTCAAGGCTGATATTGTCACCATTAGTCATGACGAACCGGGTCATAACAATACCGAAGCTGTCAAAGGTGCATCCCATATTCTCACTGGCCCCGGCGAGTATGAAATCGGCGGTGTTTTTATCACGGCTATTGAACTGCACCAGATTGATGGTCAAATTGCCCGTTGGAATATTGCTTTCCGCTTCGAGTATGATAATCTGACGGTATTGCATCTGGGTGATCTGGCATATGTGCCGGATCAATCCACCATCGAAAACTTTGGTGAGGTGCATGTGCTGCTGCTGCCGGTAGGCGGTGGGATGGGCTTACGAGCCAGTCAGGCGGCAGAAGTCGTCGGTTTGGTGGAACCAGCCTATGTTATTCCCATGCACTACGGAATGCCCGGTGTAAGCCTTGATTTAGAACCGGTTGATAAGTTCCTGCAAGCCATGGGTGTCAGTACAGTACATGAAACCGATGTATTAAAAGTTTCTGGTTCCGATTTCCCTGAACAGGCTCAGGTCGTCCTGCTTAAACAACAAATGCAGGCATAGGAGCAACGACGTTATGGCATCGCTAGGCAAAGACAATGTTAAACTCATCATGCGATGGGATATTAAGCCGGAGCGCGAACAAGAGTATTTTGAGTTCGTGGTGCGCGAGTGGGTTCCGGGTATTACACGCATGGGCATGGAGCCAACCGGAGCTTGGTATACCGCTTACAGCCATAACAAGCAGTCCCAGATTCTGACTGAAGGTATTGTCGATGACTTGGATACTATACGTGGCATCCTCGACAGTGGTGACTGGAAGCATCTGCATGAACGCTTGATGGATTTCGTCAGCAACTACGAGCAAAAAGTCGTGCGTGTCACAGGCGATTTCCAGTTCTAAAGCCTCAGTAATAAAGATAAATATTAAAAATGGGATAGGGGGTCTAAGCTCTGTCCCGTTTGATTCTCTGGTGGTTTACAGTGTTTTTATTTCCTGAGTGTTGTTGATCTTCATCTGCTGAATACGACGGAATTTAAAGTTCATCACTGCTTTACGCCCCGGTTCTTCTACGAATTGGTATAGCAGCGCACACAGTACATTAGCGCCAATGTAAAACGGCACCAAATCCCAACCGCGCATGAAATCCACGAGCGCCGTATTTTGAATCAAGTACAGCGCAAACGAAATACGTCCCAAATAGACAAAGATTTTCCAGCTTAACAAGCGTGAAAGCGGTGCCTCCTTGCAAGTCAAAGCAAGAATTAGCGCTCCTGCAAACATGGCAATGACATAAACAATTAAACGGTCAGAACTCAGGTCGCCTTGTTGGACAGCGATGACATTTTCACAATATAAAATCCCACCGATGCCAATAATAGCCAGCAGTGTCGATTGCCAAAGTTTCCACTTGATTCCTTTTAAATAAGGAATGGCGATGAAGATGCCTATACTGAAGTCGAACACGTATCCGAAAATAGTATAAGCGAATGGATACAGCGTGAATTGCCCCGGTCTTCCAAGAAATCCAGCCTGAAGATAAATCCCACTCTGGCGCGTCCAAGTCATCAAGACGAAACCGAGAACGAAAAATGCCGTTGTCCATGCCACCAGAGTCAATAAAATTTGGCTGGGTCGACGCATTGGAATAATCGTCAGCAGCATGAGTGGAAAGATCAGGTAAAAACATTCCTCGACCGTAAGCGTCCAAGTGGTCGATATGCCTGTGCCGAAATAGTTTAAGAAGAATCCCTGTGTCAATGTCAGATTGGTGATATTCGGTGTTTCATGCCTGAGCAGCAGCGTGAGCGCCAGTATCGTAAAGTAAAGTGGATAAATACGTGCGGCTCGCCGTTGGAAATACTTACCGATACTGAATTGTCGATCCGCCATTTCGCGGAAATAACGTACTGTTAGGATAAAGCCCGATAGTACGAAAAATAGATCGACACCGACGTACCCCTGCTGGGCAATGACACGCAGCAGCCCTTCCGGAATAATATGAGTAGGTTGTTGGGCATAATGAAAAACGAAAACCATCGCAGCAGCCAAAGCACGCAACGCAGTGAGGGAACGGATTTCATTTTGGCGCAACGTGTACTCCACAATAAATGCAATCTGATTGATTTGATTATAGAACGATCATAGAGTGCCTTTATCCTTAAGGATTGTTCTTGTTTAGATTGATCAATTCTTCTGAGGCTTAAAAATTTGGAATAAAAAACGCCCACGATAATGTAGGCGTTTCGCTTGAATGTGAATTTCACTGACGACTAACAGCTATCGACTACTAATCGGCTGCCGATTTACTGGCTGCTTTGGTCTCAGACTTGGTTTCAGCTTTCGCAGGTGTGCTTTCACTGCTGGTACTCGCTGCGGGCGCGTCACTTTTTGCGCCATCGGTTTTAGGCCCATCGCCATCTTTAGCTTTTACAGGACTAGTGGCGTTGTTGCGGCTGCCGCTCTTGCTGTCATTGACGTAAAAACCGGAGCCTTTGAACACAATACCTGCTGCGTAAACGACACGCGATACATGCTGCCCGGTTTCCGGGTCAACCGTTAGCGCGGGATCAGAGAAACTTTGCTTAATATCAAATGTCGTACCATCTTGACGTCGATATGTATACAAGGGCATGAGAATCACTACCTCAAATCAAACGATTTACACTTCAATATCATACACCACTTTCTAGCAGAGTCTACTGGCGACTGCTAAATTCTGATGCAATATTTATTCGATCATTAACGCTTGTGAACCGTTATGAATTCCATAAGGAGAGTGTTAATCGCCGCTGACTGGCATCCGCAGCGTGAAGCTGAATGTACAGCCTTTGCCCGCAATACCGCTGCTTTCGACCTGTACCGTGCCGCCCAGCTTTTCGACAATAGTCTTGACGATGGTCAAACCCAGCCCGTGACCTTCGATTTTCTGCTGGCCTAGGCGCTCAAACTTCTTGAATAACAACAGTGTGGCCTGTGCGTCCAATCCCGGCCCATTATCTTGTACCCAATAGCGAACGAAACCGTCATCCTGCGGTGTCGCACCAATAATGACGTGCGGTGGTGTACCACCATACTTAATACCGTTACTCACGTAATTGACAAACGCATCTTCCAGCCACGCCGCGTTGCCCATTGCAATCGGTAAAGCCGTGCGACGTTCAATAGTGGCGTGCTGTTGTGCCACCAATGACTGCACACGCTTCAAAGCCTCGTCCAATACGCCGTTCATATCGACCACTTGCGGTAAGATTTCTTCCTTACGGGCGCGTGCCAGTGTCAGCAGCGACTCGACAATATCGTTCATTTTGTCAGCCGCCGCAAGCATATTATCCAGATAGCTCCGCGATTCCTCATCGAAGCTATCGCTCATGTTCATATCCAGCAGCCCGCCGAAGCCGACGATCACCCCAATCGGGTTACGTAAGTCATGCGCGACATTATCCGCATACGCATCCAGTTCGTTGATGATCTGTTCGCTTTGTTGGATTTCAGCTTGCAGCGTTAGGATGCGGTTGTATTGGGTTTCGGCTTCTAACCGTGCTCGTTCCACTTCGTATAAGGCGTGCAGCACTTCCTGCCGCTTATCGGCC
>JACDGI010000513.1:487-6091 GCA_013821665.1 Anaerolineae bacterium | reverse complement strand
GTCCATCGAATACTTGGATGAAACTATCCGCACGACTGAAGAAGCTGCACAGACTCTCAAGTTACCTGTACTCAGTGGGATTGTTCGCTTTGGCAACAAACGTGACAGCTATCCGGATCGGTTGGTAACTAAACAAGCCTCAATGTCCCCTGTGGCCGAGGCTTATCGTTCGCTACGGACTAATCTGCTTTACCAAGGCGATAATAATCGTAAAGCGATTTATCTGCTCACCAGCCCCGGCCCCGGTGAGGGCAAGAGTGTGACCATTGCCAATTTGGCGGTGACAATGGCACAGGCAGGTCTTCAAGTGCTGCTGATTGATGGCGATTTACGCCGTCCGCGCTTACATGAGATTTTTGGTCTTAATAATGATGTTGGCCTAACGACATTACTCGGCGCAGAACCTATCAACTCGAACAAACCAGAACGCGCTGGTTCATCATTACCTTTCAACTTGCTGGATTGTTTAAAATTTACAGATTTGCCGAAGCTTTGGATTATCACCAGCGGTTTTATTCCAGCTAATCCCACTGAAATTGTAAGTTCGACTCTCTTAAAACGTTGGATTGATACTTTTCGCTCAGCAACTGATATTGATGTCGTACTAATTGATTCGCCACCCTGCCTTATGGCCGCTGATAGTGCTGTTCTCGCATCAACCGCCCGTGCAGAAGTTGTTATGGTGGTCGATTGTGGACGCACGCGCAGAAGTGCTGGCATTCGTGCTAAAGAACAATTCGATAATCTAAACATCCCCATCAAGGGTATTGTCGTCAACCGGGTTAACCCGCGTGACGAAAACAATGCTTATGGTTATTACTACGGGTATGGGTATGAATTGCCACCGGCACCAGATGTAAATGGCAAATACACAGGCTTGCGCCGATTCTTCAGCAGATCGGGTAAATAAGCATTTGGGGCGAAACGTAAAATGACATCAATACTATCAAAACGGCACCAACAAACTTTGGTTTGGGTTTGCATCGATTTGTTGGTGGTATTTATTGCTTATAGTACGGCCTTTGCAGCGCGTGCCGTCTCAACCCCGCTAGATTATATTCAAAGTATGGGTTATATCGTCATTTGTGCGTTGTTGATGGTCATTGTACTTTGGGTATTCGGTGTGTATAAACGCATTTGGTCGCACACGAGCGGCCACGGTGTAACCGTTATTGTGAATGCGGTAGCGGTGTCAACTGCCGTCATCGTTGTTCCAAGTTTGATTATTGTTCCACGCCCTTTGCCCTTAAGTATTATATTGTTGGGTAATCTCTTATCATTGTTGGGATTCACAGCGGTTCGTTATCAATCGCGGTTGATAAGCGGATTGAGTTGGCGCTGGAAAGCTATTTGGAAGCATGAGTTTCCTCAGGCCCGGACGCGCGTTCTGATTATAGGTGCGGGAGAAGCAGGACAGACCCTTACATGGCGGCTCAAACATCGCTCACCTGACAAAAACTATGAGGTTGTAGGCTTTATAGATGATGATCCTGAGAAACAGAAGATGCTTGTCGAAGGTTCACCGGTACTAGGGACACTGGATGACATTGTGCCAATTGCCCACGAATACAAGGTTGATTTGATTGTTGTGGCTGTCCATACGATTAAAGGTCAAGCATTCAGAAATCTACTGGCTGCTTGCGAGAGTACGAATGCCATGATTAAAGTTCTTCCAGATGTATTCGCGATGGTTAATGCGCGAGCACATACGCCCCCTTTAAGGGATGTTCGGGCTGAGGATTTGATTGGTCGTGCTGCTTTGACCCGCTGCGATGCGGTGAGCCTTGCCCCGGTAATGGGTAAAGTCATCTGCATTACGGGAGCATCCGGCTCTATTGGCTCGGAACTTGCCCGACAAATGATGCTTTACCAGCCTGATAAAGTCATTTTGCTTGATAATAACGAAAGTGGTTTACATGACCTCTATACTCAACTGTCAACTGCATATCCTGACATTGAATTGGTAGTCGTATTAGCCGACATTACAAGACAGAGTAGTATTGAAGTCGTATTTGATACCTATCGTCCGCAAATTGTTTTTCACGCGGCGGCTTATAAACATGTGCCGATGTTGGAAAATCATCCGCATGAGGCGCTTCGCGTCAATATCGATGGTACATGGTGCGTGGCACAACTCGCACAGCAATATGGAACAGAACGTTTTATTCTCGTTTCAACAGATAAAGCAGTTAATCCCATTAGTGTGATGGGCGCGAGCAAGCGTATTTGTGAATTCCTTTTGCATACACTTACCTGCAAAACAGGGAATACAACGCTGTTTGCGGCGGTACGTTTTGGTAATGTCTTGGGCAGTCGTGGTAGTGTTGTGCCAACGTTCAACCAACAAATTGATAGCGGTGGGCCTGTAACGGTAACGCATCCTGAAATGACCCGTTACTTCATGAGTATTCCTGAAGCGGCTAACCTTATTATTCACGCCGCCTGCATGACGATAGGCGATGATATATTCATGTTAAAGATGGGGGAAGTCGTTCGCATTGCCGAATTGGCTGAACGGATGATTAGAATGCATGGATTACGCCCGTATCAGGACATCCAAATCAAGTTCACCGGTATTCGACCGGGCGAGAAAATGCACGAAGAATTATTTAATGACGAAGAATTATCTATGCCCACCGTACATCCTCATATTATTCGTATTCATAGTCAGTCAACAGGCTTCGACACAATGGATTTTCTAGATAAATTAGGCGAAATGATCGCTGGACAAACCAGCTCATCTGCTGAAATACTGCCTATACTACTCAATACCATTCGTGTCGCCCAATCCCAACCGATTTCAGGAGATTGAAGCTGTGCCTTTATATTTGCAAGACGAACCCCCTGAGCATTTTGAGGACAGTGGCATCATCCCTGTTGCAGCTAAATATAAGTCACCTGCGCCAATTCCAAGCCAGCGGCGACGCAAGGAAAAAAGCCCAAGATGGTTGCGTCGTACACGCAGGGCAATAAAGTATATTAAATGGCGTACCCTCCTTGTTGTGACGATCACGATGTTGACAGTTATTATTGTAGCTGGGTTAGTATTGATCGCAGATGCTTCAAATCGTGTTCAGTCGTCCCTTTCCAGCCTCCAAAGAGTCGTTGAAAGTGTGCGAGCGCGTCAGGGTACTGATTTAACGATGACTGATTTTAATCGCCTTCAGGCAAGTGTGACAGATTTATCTACTAACCTTGAGACGGCACGCAAGCAGATTGCTTTTGTAGGCCTCTTTGCTTCTTTTAACCCTGAGATTGAGGCTAATCTAGCGACTATCAACAGCGCTTATCATCTTTCGCTGGCTGCAAATGAGATGCTCAAAGGTTTGCAACCGACTGTTTTTTTCCTTGTGTCAGGCGATGATAACAATAGTGTTGTGAGTGGCGCAGCATCGGGCAGCCGTATCGTAGAACTCATGCAGATTGGACAGGGTTCGGTATTTAGCGCCAAAAGTTATCTGGCGGCTGCCAAAGACGATGTGGCTAAACTCGACTTAACGCGTTTATCCGCCAGTTCGATTTTGAATGTTGAAGGTTTGATTCAATATCGTGAACAACTGGTTCAGGTTAATGATTTCTTGACAGTTGCACCCGATTTATTGACTGCGGTATTGGGGTTATCAAGGGAACAACATTACCTCATCCTGTCGCAAAATAATGACGAATTGCGACCGTCCGGTGGGTACATCAGCACTTACGGTTGGCTGACCGTGCGTAATGGGCGCGTTACCGATTACAGTTATAGCCCGACTACGGCTACCAGTCCGAATCCACCACCACCACAAATGGCAACACAAATAAAAGTGCCTGATTGGTGGATTAGCTATGGCGAACCTATTTATGCCGCATGGGATGGCAGTTGGTATGCGGACTTCCCCTCCACTGCTGATATGTCGATGTGGTACTACAACAACGGCAATAATCCCCAATCACCGGTGGATGGGGTTATTTCGATTGATATTGTTGGATTTGAATATTTATTGAAAGCACTGGGTAGTGTCACCCTGCCTGATTATGATCTTGTGGTTACACCCGAAAACTTCCGACAGGTCGTTTATGATATACGGGCGAGCGGCGACGGTGATTTACCACACAAGCGTTTTCTTGCCACGTTGTATCAACAAATTTTCGCACAATGGGAAAACTCTAATGTTGATCCGCAGATTCGCCAACATCTGATGGGTGCGGTTTTGCAAGCACTTCAAGAAAAACACATCATGCTGCATTTCGCTGATTCAAATTTGAATGATGTAACTGATTTGCTCGGTTGGTCAGGTGCTCAATCATCGTCAACTAATCATGATTATCTGATGACCGCAGATGCTAATCTCGGTAACAAATCCAATCATTCGATTGCCCGTGATTTAACCTACGATGTCGATATTCAAGCGGATGGAACGTTAAAAAGCCGGCTGACAGTCGGCTATGATTATTCCCAACGTGTGGCTGCAAATGATCCCGCCGTCGATGCCAAACATAATGGCCCACTGGATTATGATAATTTGCTTCAGATTTTTATCCCACCGGGCAGCATAATGGGAACAACAACCAATTTCCCTTCCGAACCCCGGCGTGTAGATACAGCCTCTTATACCAACCTTATTGCGGAAGTGACTGTGCCGTTCGACTCAAGTGAGCGTTTTCAACTAAACTATCAAACGCCACCACTCATTGAAACAATCGGCAGCTATCACCGTTATCGTTTGTTAGTGCAAAAGCAGCCGGGAACGCTCGCAGACACGGCAAGTATACAGGTGATCTTGCCTGCAAATGCCAAAATTCTAAATGTCTCTCCGTCACAGTCTGCAAGCTATAACTTGGATCGGCCTGTGCTTGAATTTGGGCTCAATCTCAAATCGGATGTCTGGATTGAAATTGTCTATGAAAACTAACGCGTCCATGTCTTGACTTAAGCACAAATTGATTACCATATTGTCCTGCTATCATAAACTGTGGAATAATGTTTACAGTTAGGATGATCGGTAGTTCGTATTTGTCCCAATATATCTCCTGACGCAGAGGCTACATTACCTTGGCAGTTGATAGTTGGGCAACCAACGACAATATCCGATTACATTACCTCGATAACCAATCCGACATGTCCGAGTTACCACTCATTATGATTCCCGGTCTCAGTGGAAATGCTAAGGATTTTTTGCCGACGATTGAAGGGCTGTCGCCTCGACGTGCGTTGTCTGCCAGTCTACGCGGACGCGGTAAAAGTGATGTTCCCGATACCGATTATCGCTTTGAAGATCATGTTCAGGATATTGCTGCGATTATAGATCAATCACAATTTGAGCAGGTCTGTCTTTTTGGACACTCGCTTGGCGCAACTTATGCGATTGGCTACGCCCTCGAAAACCCAGATCGCGTCAAGGGTATTATCGTAGGTGGATACCCTGCCGAATATCCGACTTTCACGGCAAACTGGTCACTTAAGGTGATGATGAAATACCCGGATCAATTGCCCATGAAGACTGTGTTAGGTATTCAGCATGAATCAATGCAAATTTCGTTTTGGGAGCGGTTAGGCGAATTAACTTGCCCCATTCTTGTGTTACGAGGCGGTAAAACGACATCTCTACTGAAGCCAGAGATAGC
>JACDGI010000513.1:0-477 GCA_013821665.1 Anaerolineae bacterium | reverse complement strand
GGATTTTGGTTTTCAATGATTCTGGGCACCGCTTATGGCATCCCAATCTTAACCGCTTTGTTACGGCCTTACGCTTCTTTATTGAAGAATGTACTGCGCCTAAAAGTCTGCCCGAAAATTAACCGGCCAGCAAATTAGTCTGGCTAATCAACTTGATCCGCGCACATTTTAAGGGTGGATGAATTACCAAAAAGGTGGCCCATCCACGCTTTATGTAACCTCAGTTATGGATAACCTCTTTTAGCATCAGGCTTTTTTAGGTTGGAAAACTCGAACCAAACCCCATTGACGTTTATGAACTTTTGTTCTAAAATAGAACAGGAAAGAGACTAAGGTAGCACCACACTAAACGGTGGAGACCTTTTATATCCTCTAACCTCCTGTTTTCGTAGGGGACACAGCGTGCCGTGTATGGCATTGGCTCCCCTCGCCCTGAGGGAGAGGGGCTGGGGGTGAGGGTTTAAAATGTCCCTCCAC
>JACDGI010000512.1:4824-6093 GCA_013821665.1 Anaerolineae bacterium | reverse complement strand
TCCAAAAAGGCCAGCGCATAACCCCCCACGACCGCCCCCGAAATACTGCCAAAGCCGCCAATGACTGCCGCGATAAAGGCTTTCAGTACCGGCGTGAAGCCCATATCGGGGTTAATCGTTCCGGCTTGCACCGCGTAGAGCAATCCGGCCACACTCGCCAGAAATGCGCCGATTGCGAAAGCCATGACGATAACGCGGTTAGTGTTGATGCCCATCAACTGCGCCGCTTGCAAATCTTCGGCGGCTGCCCGCATCGATAAGCCTAATGTCGTCCGCGTGATAAATTGGTTGAGCAGGAAAAGTAAGCCAAATCCGATGACCAAACTGGCGATGTTGACTTTGGAAACCGTCAAATCACCGATATTCACCACGCCGCGTAGAAAATCAATCTGCGGGAAAGCGATTTGCACAGGCTGTTGGGCGAAGCGCGAAAAAAGCAGCGCACTGTTTTGTAAAATCTGTCCGACAGCAAAGGATGTAAGGAGTGCCGCAACTGCCGGTGCTTTACGGATTGGACGGTAGGCCACGCGCTCCATCAGCACACCGACCATGACCGTACCAACCATCATCATAATCAGCGCAATCGGCAGCGCGATATGGCTCATCAGTGCAAAAGCGGCGATATAAGCGGCGATCATCATCAGGTCGCCGTGTGCGAAATTGATCAGACGCAGGATGCCAAATACCATCGCTAATCCGACTGCCACTAGCGCGTACAGGCTGCCGATACTCAGGGCATTGATCAGTTGTTGGAGGAAATAGCTGGTGAGGCTCATACCGCGCCTCCCAGATAAGCTTGCTCGACTTGAGGGTTGCTGAGTAGGGCGGCGGCACTGTCGGCCAGTGTAATTTTGCCTGTTTCCATGACGTATCCTCGATCAGCAATTTCAAGTGCCTGCCACGCATTTTGCTCCACTAGAAAAATCGTGACTCCCCGTGCTTTGATTTGCTGGATTATATCGAAGACCGATTCGACCAGCAAAGGCGCGAGACCGAGTGATGGTTCGTCGAGCAGCAGTAATTTGGGTTGTGACATCATCGCCCGACCAATCGCCAACATTTGTTGTTCACCGCCTGAAAGGGTACCGGCTTGCTGGTTGCTGCGTTCATACAGACGTGGGAATAACTCGTATACATCTTTGCGAGTTTTCTCAATCAAATTGGAGTCGGTTTGAGCTGCCGCACCTAAGCGTAAATTCTCGTTGACGCTCAAGCTGCCAAAGATTCGGCGGCCTTCGGGACAGTGGACGACACCCAACCGCACAATCT
>JACDGI010000512.1:0-4814 GCA_013821665.1 Anaerolineae bacterium | reverse complement strand
CTCATGGGAGGCCATCTTATCAATCGGTTGGCCGTTGTAAGTGATGCTGCCCTGTTTTGGGCGCATCAAGCCGGAAATCGTACGCAGCGTCGTTGATTTGCCCGCACCATTTGAACCGATGAGCGCCACTAATTCGCCATCATTGACGGTCAGTGATACGCCTTTAAGCGCTTGAATCTTGCCATAGTAAACATCAATGTTGTCGATTTGCAGCATAGTCGGTTAACTTTCGCCCGTATCAGATGGTTGCGGGAGGAGGGTTAGCATTTGCTTTGCGCTTTTTGCTCACACCCAAATAGGACTCGATGACCTGCGTGTTTTGGCGGATGCTTTCCGGTTTGCCTTCAGCCAGTACCTTGCCGTAACTCAACACCGTAATTTGGTCGCATAAACCCATGACCAGCCGCATATCGTGTTCGACCAGCACAATCGTCAGTTGAAAGCGCTTTTGCACATCCAATATCATTTGGTGGAGTGTATCAGTTTCGCTTGCGTTCATGCCCGCTGCGGGTTCGTCTAAAAGGAGTAAAGATGGGCCGGTGGCTAAGGCACGCGCAATCTCTAAGCGTCGCTGTGTGCCGTAGGACAGACTGGTCGCTTGACGATAGGCATCACCGATGAGGCCAAAGGTATCTAAATGAGCAAGCGCCGCCTCAGTGAGCGCTTTTTCTTTGCGCCGGAATGATCCGATGTTGCCGATGACTTCGAAAAAGTTAAAGCGCGTGCGAAGTTGTTGCGCCACCAGCACATTTTCCAGCACCGTCATTGTGCCAAACAGTCGGATATTCTGGAAGGTACGGGCGATACCCAATTGGGCAATCGCTGGCGCACGTAGTTTGGTAATGTCCTTGCCTTTGAAAGTGATCGTGCCGCTTGTCGGTATGATCTGGCCGGTTAAACAGTTGAAGAGGGTGGTTTTTCCAGCGCCGTTCGGGCCAATAACCCCGTGAATAGTATCGGGGAAAAGATTGAGGTCAACGTCTTGCAAAGCCTTTAGACCACGAAAGGCTTTCGTCAATTGGCTGACACTCAAAATAGGCGCACTTGTGGATGAAGCATTCACAATTAATCTGCCTCAAAAGATGGTTGATGAGATGGGTAATAAGTGTAGTATTGCCGCACATATTAACGTCAGTTGGGCGATGGTGCAAATTGGTTTTTTGAGGGTGGAATGCTGCCACCCTCAAGTATTGTGAAGGGGTTAATCTTAATCGTTAGCGATGAAGACCGACTTCAATTCGCTGTAATGTTCGAGGGCAGTCATACCTTGTTCGCGTCCGATGCCGCTTTGCTTCATACCACCGAAGGGTGCTTCGATGTGTACGCTGCTGCTGCTGTTGATCGAGAGCATTCCGGTTTCGACGGCGCGGGCGACGCGTAACGCACGTCCAATATCCCGCGTCCACAATGAACCGGATAAGCCATAGGGTGAGTCATTGGCGAAGCGGATGGCCTCGGCTTCTCCGTCGAAGGGCATAATGCCGACCACAGGCCCAAAGACTTCTTCCTGCATAATCCGCATGTTGCTGGTGACATTGCTATAAACCACAGGTGTCAGGAAGTTGCCTTTTGACAACACGCCTCTGGGAATTTCACCCCCGCACAAACGCTTGGCACCTTCATCGTCGCCAATGTGGATGTAGTTGATGACACTGTCACGGTGCGATGTCGTAATCAGCGGCCCCATTTCGGTGCTTTCGTCAGTCGGAAGGCCAACCTTCATTGTCTTGGTACGGTTGACGAATTTTTCAACGAACTCGTCATACACAGGGCGTTCGACCAAGATACGGCTGCGTGAACAGCAGTCTTGACCGGCGTTGTCATACACTGACCACAACGACGACTCGACACAAGCATCAATCCGCGCATCGGCAAATACGATGTTGGCGGACTTACCACCGAGTTCCAGCGACACCCGCTTGATACCATCAGCGGCTTGTTTCATCACACCCATGCCAATTTCGGTTGAGCCAGTGAATGAAATTTTGCGCACCAACGGATGCATCGCCAACGCGTTGCCTGCCACACTGCCCGATCCGGTCACGACATTGAATACACCTTCCGGCAATCCGGCTTCGAGTACCAGATCAGCCAGTGCTAGTGCGCTCAAAGGCGTGGCGCTGGCAGGTTTGACGACGACAGTATTGCCCATCGCTAAAGCCGGAGCGACCTTCCAAGCGGTAATGACCAGCGGGAAGTTCCAAGGGATAATCAACGCACACACGCCAAACGGTTCACGGAACGTCATGTGAGTGCCGTTGGCGTTGACCGGAATGGTTTGCCCGTGAATCTTGTTGACCGCGCCCGCGTAATATTCGAATGTATTGGCGACGCTGCCCATTTCGCCGCGTGCCGCACCAATCGGTTTGCCTCCATCGCGCGACTCGATCTGCGCCAAGAAGTCGATTCGTTCGCGGATCAAATTGGCGATGCGCTGCAAAATTTGTCCGCGTTCGCGGGTGTGCATCTCGTGCCAGCGGCCTTCGCTGTAACGGGCATGTGCGGTTTTGACGGCGGTATCGACATCGGCGGCATTGGCTTGTGCCACCTGCGCGATAACCTCACCCGTTGCGGGATCGGTGGTGGGCGCGGTGCGTCCATCACTGGCGGCGACACGCTTGCCACCGATAACTAATCCTTCAAATGTTGCTTGTGTTGCGACCATATTATGCTATTCCAACCTTTGTTTCGATTTGTTGAGTCATTTGGGGTGCATCAGGTGTGTACATCCACGAACTGCCCCAAACTTGCGGTATTTTTTGCATGAAGAGAACGCAGTCAAACTCCGGCTTTAAGTCATAGGCCTTGAACAGATAATTCAGGAGTGAAAAATCATATTCATAGGCGTGGCAAAAATAGAGATCCCACTTCGGATACTCGATTTTTTGAAACGATAATTTGTCACTCTGGAAGTTATATCCGCAACTGCCGTCTAGCTCAAAGGCGAATTGTGTTGCTTCCTCAATTGAGCTGAAGGTCGTGCTGTCAGGGCGCTCTTTAGATACCGTTTTCATCTCGCCCCGAAAGTGACCATTACACAGCGCATCTTTGGCATTGCAACCCAGCTCGTATATATCGCCGTCGTCGCGCCGCGTGAACTGCGAAATCGCTTTACGAAAATGTGAGAAATGTCCGCCTAGAAACCCCAAAATTCGTGAAGATGAGTCGGATCTCAGCGTGTAATAAGCGCGGTGCAGTTGCCCTCGTTTGGGAACTTTGACGCTGATCCGGCACAGCATTTCATTGGTGTGTATCTTGGGGACTGGCACAGGGCCAAGTTTGGTGACCCAAAAATCACAGACACACATGCTGATCAAACCCATGCCGGTATCGCGGATTTCCTCAATCTCAAAGTGCGACGGGACGATTTGCCGCAGCCGTTCAATTGGTGATCGAAAATTGATCGTCAGACGCTTATTGGTGAACGATGAAACATTAACGGGTTGGTGGTAAACCTTACCCAGTCGCTCGTGCAGTGATCGTATATCCATAACCGGATCAATATTCATCGTCGCCTTACTCCTTAAACTCACTCAATGGAATTTTTATGGAGGCTTATTCGGGTGTGACGTAAGCGGCAGTGATACCACCATCGACCATAAACTCGGTGCCGGTCACGAATGAGGCTTCATCCGAGGCCAGATACAACGCACCGTAAGCGATTTCTTTGGCTTCACCGAAGCGGCCCATCGGGATATGAACCAGACGGCGCTGCTTCTTTTCTTCGGTGTTCAGATACTTCATCAGCAGTTCAGTACGCAGTGGGCCGGGGCACAGCGCGTTCACACGGATGTTTTGGCGGGCGTGGATCATCGCCAGTTCGCGCGTCATCGAAAGCACAGCGCCCTTACTCGCCGTATAAGCCAGTTGTGGAGTCGCCGCGCCCAAAATCGCCACGAACGAGGCCGTATTGATGATCGAGCCGCCGCCTGCCCGCAGCAATGCCGGAATGCCGAACTTGCAGCCGAGGAACACGCCTTTGACGTTGATTGCCATCGTCAAATCCCAAACCGATTCTTCGGTAGTCATGGCGTTGTCGTCATCCGCATGGGAGATGCCCGCGTTGTTGAACATGATGTTCAGTTTGCCATAGGTTTGCTCGGCGACCTTGACCATATTCTCGCAGTCAGCCGCTTTCGAGACATCGGCGTGGGCATAAACAGCTTTGCCGCCCGCTGCCGTTATTTCGTCCACGACTTTTGCGCCCGCATCATCATTCAAATCCACGACGACCACTGACGCGCCTTCTTGGGCGAACAGCAGCGAAGTTTCGCGACCAATACCACTGCTGCCACCCGTAATCAGTGCAACCTTATCTTTCAAACGCATATCAAAACTCCTGCGTAGGGACGCGATACATCACGTCCGTTAAATAATTATCAAGTTAAATCTGTTCAAAATAACGGGCGCGTTCCCACGTCGTTACCGCTTTATCATACGCCGCTTGCTCGGTGTTGTAGAAGTGCAAATAATGTTCGATAACATCATCGCCAAACGTTTCTCTGGCGAAGGCACTGCGTTCCATCGCGCTAATGGCCTCGCGTAGCGTGCGCGGAACCTGCGGCAAATCTTTCGCCGCGTACACATCCCCTTGGAAAATCGGAGGCGGCTCAATTTTATTACGGATGCCGTCCAAACCGGAGGCAAGTGCTGCCGCATAAGCCAGATAGGGATTCACATCGGCACCGGGAATACGTGACTCGATGCGTATCGATTTGCCGCCTCCAACCGCGCGAAAACCTGCTGTCCGGTTATCAAAGCTCCACGCCAAACTGGTCGGTGCCCATGAACCGGATTGGTATCGCTTGTAGGAG
>JACDGI010000511.1 GCA_013821665.1 Anaerolineae bacterium | reverse complement strand
CTCTCGAAATCCTTCGGAAAATTCTTGCGTGAAATCGTGCCATCGTTGTAACGTGCTAAGTACCAACCAGCTTTCCAATACCATACGCTTGGGCAGCCATCCTGGTTTTCTTCACGATACAGGACACCGCCGGGATTGCATTCATTGTCGGCGCGCGTGCCACATTCGGGTAAACCACTGCCGTCTTTCGGGTTTGTGGTGCAGGTGTTGCCTTCACCGGGGAAATGTTTAGCCATGACTGGGGTAACAAGTGCGACTAGGGCTAAAACGACGAATAATGCTAACATACGCAACTTCATGGGATATCCTTAATTGGTTTAATCGAACCACATCTGTACTTACTTCACTATCACTAACCTACCATTAAGTAATGTTTCGAAACATGAGATAGCTAAAAAATTAAAATCGTCAACTATTCGTTCTATAAATTAATTCATTGATTATTTTTCTCTTGGGTAAAATAGGTAACTTAATTAGAACAGCAATAATTTTTGCAGAGGCATCAGATAAATCGATGATCAGTTTGTGCAGTTAACATCCGCCGCAAATAAACTTGATTAGCTATAATTGTTACATGAAATAATTCGTACCTTTTAATCAATATCGCCTCCACAAAAACCCACTAAATTTACCCTACTCGCCAATCCATTCTCATGGTAAAGTTGGCGTATATCCCAAATTTGCCTTTAAATTTGGGATATATTTATACTGGATGAGACTCATGCCCAACCTGACAGATTTATACAAACTCGATCAATTTAACGATACTTTTGCATTGGGCCATTATGCCCGTGTATTAGATGCTCAAGACCGCCGTAACGGCCAGTCGGTAGCCTTTAAGCTGCTGCGTCCTGAACATGTGTCACAAGACGGTGAACCGAAGTGGGAATTTCGCGCTTTTCCCAATGAAGCTGATTTGTTGATGAAAGTCGCCGGTAATCCGCATGTCGTCCAACTGCTGGACTGCGGTTACATTTCCGGCGTGGGTGAAGCCCCAACCGACGGTGAAATCAAGTCCTTCCACATCGACGCGCTGGGTTTTGCTCAAGCCATGCCGGAATATGCCGAAAGCGGCTGGCGGCCTTATTTGGCGTTACAAAACCTGCCTCGCCTCAACAATCTCCTATACTTGATGAAGCCCAACCAACCGGGCGTTCGTTGGCGTTTGCCCAGCGAAGAAGGCTTGGCACTGGCGCTCCAATTTGGTGAACTGCTGAAGATGGCTCACCAAAAAGGCATCGTCTACCTCGACCATAAGCTCGAACATGTCTATTGGGACGGCACCCAACTCCGTATTATCGACATGAACAGCTCGCGCCTATTAGAAGGTAGCAGCCGTCAGGACGAGCAGCAGTATCGGGCGGATATTCACAACTTGTGCGTCGGTATTCTCTATCCGGTTTTCACCGGACTTTCGCCCTTAAAAACCACGCTGCGCCCGCAGCCGGGGAATATGGCCGAAGCCGAAGCCCGCTATCAGAGTGTTACGGCGCTGGATTTTGGTGTCGAGCCGACTCTCAGTCAGGGCATCAAAGATTTGCTGCAAGAAGGCGCAGCCATGCACATTGAAACCGCAGACCAGTTCATCACCATGCTTCAGCAAGCCGCTTCGTCATTGGGTTGGGACTTCCCCAATTTGTACACCAGTCCCGCCAGTCGTGACGGACGCGGTCAAATGCGGGCGGGCTTGACTCGCTTGCGTCGTGGGCAAGCCGACATTCGCGAAGCCCGTGATATGTTCCGCGAGGCTGCTATTCAAGATGGCATCAACGAGGATTTGGAAGCCGAACTGCGCCGTCTGGTCAAAGAAATCAATGAAATGCTGAACAACCGCGTCATCCCGTGAGCATAATCGAATTGCAAAGGCGCAGTGTTTTCGTAGGGATGAGGCCTGCCTCATCCGCTGTAACGTACCATATTTGAGCGTGGTTTCCCGTAGGGGCGTGGTCTCTGACCCGCCCGGTATGGAATGAATCAAACTTTTCAAACGGCCTCCGAAAAAACCAAACCGCGAAGAGGCACAGTCTCTAAAGTAATCTGCATTTTCGTAGGGATGAGGCGCGCCTCATCCGCTGTAACTTACCATAAATGACGACAGGTAATCGCACATTTGTCGAATACTCCGATTAAATCCAACCCCTATCTCACCTACCTGACGAATGGTGAACCAAACCTCGATTGGCTTTGGGCATTATTGGTAGGTTTCCCTTGCTTGTGGTTTATAAGCGGCGTGTTGATTCTCATTTCGAATAGTGCCGTGCAAAACTATTCGCTGCTGCAAGCAACCGTCATCATAGGCTTGCCCTTGAGTATCTTAGCAATCATTTTTCTCTTAGCCCGATTTCTCCTCACGGGAACACAATTCGTATTTGCTGAAACACAAAAAGAACAATTTACATTCTTGCGTTTGACCAATATCTCTACAATCAGTATTTTGGGTATTGTGGCCTGTGCTACGCTCTGTAGTGTTGGTTTTACAATGAAAAATAAAAATACCGTGGCTTATATTGCGGCTACGCTCATACTTGTCGTGCTCTTTGTTTTGATCCTTATACTGCTGATTGCACCTGAAGGCTTTCTATTGATTGAAACTGCTGTCTATCCGCGGGATTTAATGCTTAGGCAGGTACTTTTGATAGGCATTATTGTTGCCGCTTTGCCCTGTATCGCTGCCCTTAGCGCTCAGCATCTTCTACGACGGTGGGCATTAGATTGAAGTTATTCGTTCCTACGTTTATTTTCGGTTTGTGCCACTAACCGATTTCCAACCATCCTCCAACCAGTTTAACAATCGTACTCCCTTAAAATAGTTAACGCCAAACCCTCGAAAGAGTTACAAAATGTTCTTCCAAAATGTAACCCATTACATCTGCATATCGAATATCATATCAATGGGGCTGTAGGGGCTTGCCGCTGGCAAGCCTACCCTTCGCCTTCGCGCACCTTAACATCCATATTGAGGCTAATGGCAGTGATAACCGATATGGCAGCGATGCCGCCGCCGCCACTGCCGCCATAAAGACCGTTTGACCTTTAACCGTTTAGCGGGTGACTGGCGACTGATAGCGTATGACTATTTGGCAATTTTGGCGGCGGCAGCCCCTTCGTCAAATTTCTTGTGCGCTTATGTGATTTAACTTTTAAATACGGAGTGCGTATCCTTGATTTGTTCCCTCCATCGCTTGCGGGGGAGGGTTAGGGTGGGGGTTCTTTCTCCGCCCTTTCTTCCCTCAGACAGAGGCTTGAGCCACTGACGACGGGCAATGGAAATCTGTGAAATTGCCACGTTTGCCAAAAATCATCGCCGCCATCGCCGCCGCCATTTTTTACCACCGCCACCGCCAAAAGATTCGGAAAATGGAGAATTGAGTATTCTGAATCCGAAGAATTTGCAGAATCTTCCGAATCAAAAAGCGATGAACCTTCGTCCACCGCTTTGGCTTGTACCTTAAAACTTGCCGCTTGTAACTAGCACTACCTTACACCCCAATCCCACAGCCCATAAGCCACTTTTTGATCGAGCTTATAACCGGCTTGATTAAGCGTCATACCGATCTCACCGACGTGATACCACTCGTGGGCAATCAGGTAGCTGTAGAAAGCCATCGGATGCGGTTTGAAGCCCTTGATTTTACCCGTCTCGAAACCTTGTGTAAGCACTTGTTCGGCAGCTTTGCTGGAGGCTTCCAACGCGCTTTTCAAGGCGGCCTTGTTCAAATTATCCGCCGAGTCCGATGGGATTTTGCTCAAACCTTCCATCAAATTAGGCGCAGCATTTTCGAACCACATCAGGCGGACGTTATGCACATGCGCAAACATCTGCCCGATGCTCCGGCCTTTGGAAGCCGATATGCCTGCTAATGCCTCTTCAGGAATAGCATCCAACAAATAGAAGGTGATACGGCTGTGAATATTCCATGAGTCGATAATCTGCTCAATGAGTTCCATCGGTTTCTCCTTTTAGTCGTCAGACGTTCAAAGTAAGCGCCACGAAAATGCTTGATTGGTTCCCTCCCCTGTATACGGGGGAGGGTTAGGGTAGGGGTTCTGTTTATAAGTATCGTTCCCAGACCAGCACGCCTGTAACAGTGACACCGCCTATTAAGATCGGTGGCGTAGTAAGTGTCAATTGATTGCCTGAAAACACATAAAAGCGTTTCTGATCTTTCCCAACCAGATTGGGGAGCAGTGAGCCTTTGGTTTGATGCGTAACGGATTTTTCGTTTTCATCCACCACATAATCACCAAAGTAAGCGATATAGCCATCGATAGCGGCTTTGATTTCTTCTGGTGTGCCTTTTTGCTGATCACCGGAGGCGAAGTTTGGACGATTTGCCCGCATGATTTGGCCGGCCACATGCCCGTGAGCATCATATATGATTCGTCCTGATGCATCCGGGCCAAATAAATCGACGGTCACACCATCCGAGCGCCGAAATCCCGAGGTTATAAGTTTCCATGTGCCAACGAACGCATTTTTGACGGTTGAAGATTGATTGTCACCCATTATCGTTTTCCTCAGTGGTTTTCGTAGATTGAATTACATTGACCAGCCTAATGGGTTTAGATTATTCTGTAAAGTAGACACAAAAAAGTGACATAGGTTCAAAAAGTAAATTAATGGATGACAACACGACACGCCCAACTTGCGGCATCGAATACACCCTCAAATTTATGGGCAGCAAATGGACGTTTCTCATTCTGCGGGAATTGTTCAGCGGCACCAAACGCTTTGGCGAACTCAAACGTGGGCTAAAATCGATTAGTACCAAGACGCTCGTTGAACGCTTGCATGAACTTGAGGCTGATCATATTGTCGAGCGAAAGCTGTATCCCGAAGTTCCGCCTAGAGTTGAATATACGCTGACCCCACGCGGCCAGAGCTTACGTCCAATTCTGGAGGCCATGAAAGCGTGGGCCGCAACAGGTGACCCGGAACGCGTCTAGTTCGGTTAATGAGAAGGTGTGACTTCCGGTTTGATCGCACCACCAATGCTGGTCTCCGATCCGGTTTGCTCTTTATCCGGTTTGCCAACGCCAACTTCGGGAGTGGATTCGCTGAGCTGTTCGACCAGTGGTGGCAGAGCTTCGAGTTTGGTTATATGGATGGTCTGGCCGATGTAAGTCACCTGTGGACAGTTAGCAAGCGAACCGTTAAGCAACGATAGCGGATCATGCGGACGCGAATTCTGATTTAGAGCATAAGCAAGCTTCTGCGGATAGCCGCGTTCAGGATCGTAAGTGACATCTAAATCAATCGGGCCATCGCAAACGCAGCCATTTGAGCCGCATTCTTGGTTTTTCTGAACATTTTCGATCTGTGCAAAAAGGTTGGCAACTGTCGGCCAGTTAGTATCGGGTTTGGGTTTGCCAGTTACCGGGCCGATGTTGCACGAATCCTTGTGCTTATAGCCGATGTTTGTGCCTCGCACTTCGAAGTCTAGCTGGCAGCTTGAATAAGGCCGCTGAAATTCAATGGTAATGCGATAATCGCTGATACCCGTAGCATTCCAGCGAGCTTTGGCGCTTTCGAGGTCATTGATCGGGTCGGATTGTCGTACAACCAACGCCAGCAGGAGAATAATGAAGATGAGCAGAAACGCGTAGACAGCCAGCAGCCGTCTGCGGGGTATACGCGGAACTAAATTATGGACAAAGCGCGGGATTGTCCCGGCTAAAGGTACCGATTTTGAGGTATTCATCTTCAGGAATGCCCAACGTCTGATTCACACTTGGAACGATACGCACCAGCTTATTATACAAGCTGCCATCGGGACGCTTGTCAACCATCGTTAAAAAATTGTTGCTGATGGCGTTGCGGTTATGGTCGAGTTTGACTTTACCAGTCGGTGTCTGTAATTCAAGCACCCGCAGCTTGGATTGGAAGCGCGACTGGCCGTCTGACAAATCACCATCGACATTTTTGAGAGCAGTTAAAGCCGCCATTGTATTCACATAATAACCCCATGCGAACAGCGATGGAGAGGTCAGACCTTTGGGGAACTGTCGTCGATAGGAATTGACGAAATTCTGCCAGCTTGGGGCGGGGTTATTATCCGCAATCGGCCCGCAGGTCGCCATACCCACCAGCCGATCAGACAGTGTACCGCGTGTGCCCAGAACCG
>JACDGI010000510.1 GCA_013821665.1 Anaerolineae bacterium | reverse complement strand
GACCTCAGTACCCATAATTTCAATTTGCTTCACCGCAGCCGGAAGTTGATCATCCGGCAGGGCATCCAGTTGCACGTAAGTCGGCATGTCCGCTTTAATCAGGTTGATGTCTTCTTCATCGACCTGCGCGATTAATTCCAACGCATTAACATTGCTGATTTGGATAACCGATTTGCCGACGAGAACGGGCTGCCCAATTTCAACGTCCACGCTAGTAATGACCCCATCAATCGGCGCGACCAACGTCGTCCGGTTGAGGGCGATTTCGGCATCACGGAGCTGTGACTCGGCCTGTTGTAGACCGATTTGCGCGTTGGTAATTGTTGCTTTTTGAGGTCCAGCCATCAATTGATCCAGTTGCTTTTGTCGCAAAGCAATCTGTGCCCCGGCTTGTGTCAGGCTGCCCGTGTTACCTGTCTTAACCTGATCCAATTGCAGCCGTGCAATTTCTGCATTGAAAGATGCCGCACCCACTTGAGCATCCAGCAGCGTATATTGGTCCGTTTCTAATCCGCTGGAAACTTGTCGTTTATGTTGTGCGGCTGCGAAGGCTTGCTGCGCTTGGTCATAACGGAGTTGCGCTTGGCTAACATCTGCATCGCTCGTGGTATTCGCCGCCGAGCTGTATGCACCTTGGGCACTAACAAGATTGGCCTTCGCAACTTTTATGTCGTTTTCATCGACCGGCCCTAATAAATCAGCCAGCGCATTATTAGCCTTTTCCAGCGCCAATTTCGCTTGGTCGTAGTTGATTTTCTGGGTTTCACTGTCTAGCCGTGCCATGACATCCCCTGCACGCACGTAATCCCCCGTTTTCACGAGGACTTCCGCAGCCTGACCGGACGTTTCAAATGCCAGATCGACCACCGAATCGGCTTTAACAGTCCCCAACGCCGAGGCCGTATGTTGCACATCACCTAGCGTAACCGTGTAACGTGCCAAATTTTGCAATCGCTTTTGTTCAGTAACTTCTTGACGCGCAGTTTGGCCTGCCCTTAGGAACGATGCGCCTAAAGGAATAACGATCACCAAAACCAGCAGTACCACTAAAGATCGGATAACAGACATGACTCATCCTCATTCATGACGACACCAATTCAAACGTTTGTTGTCATAGTTCAAGCTATAGTTTCATTATCACGCAAGAATCTGGAGAGATTGTGGAGACTTCTTGTGGTGAACGTGGGACAAGGCGTATTTGTGATCAATATCACTAATGGCACAATACATCCGAACAAAACGCCCTTGCCCCGATAATCCAAATCTGATAACCTTCTATATGATACAATGTATCATTTAAAGCACTTCACAAATCATCACTTAATTTAGAAATATTCCCGCTTGTCCGAACGTCAAGATGTGGGAGACAAACTAATCTATGACTCAAGCCTTTCACTTTCCGTATGGTGCTAAAACGACCACTTCAACCAATTTAGGCGCACCTGCCCTAGATATCCATGATCTAAGCGTTGGCTATCCGACGGGTGGTCAGGGTCACGCGTTGGAGAATGTGAGCTTGTGTGTACCTGTCGGAACACGTCTAGCCCTCGTTGGCCCCAATGGCGCGGGCAAATCCACCTTACTCAAAGCCATTGCTGGACTATTACCAGTTCAAACAGGTGACATCAAAGTATTCGGTCAGCCCATTACAGCCACTCGCCATCGGGTCGCCTATTTGCCTCAGCGTGGGGAAATTGATTGGCGTTTTCCCATCAGTCTCCGTAAATTGGTCTTAACAGGCCGCTATGTCCATTTAGGCTGGTTCAAACGCCCTTCTGCTCAAGATATACGAATTGCCGATACTATGATCGAGCGCTTAGGCTTAACTGCCTTGACCGAGCGCCAGATTGGACAGCTTTCGGGTGGTCAACAGCAGCGAGCATTATTGGCGCGTGCCCTCGCTCAAGAGGCCGATTTGTTACTATTAGATGAGCCTCTAAATGCCGTCGATGCCAATACCCGCACCATTATTGCCGATGTGCTCAAGCAGTTTCAGCATGAAAATAAAACAGTGGTCGCCGCTACCCATGACCTCGGACGCTTAGAAGCCGATTTTGATGGCGCACTCTACATAGCCGATGGTCATGAAGTCCCACCGCCTCCCGGATCATTTGTCGGCATGAACCTCACCACGCCTTCTGCTTTGAACGCGCACATGGACTTTAAACAACAGGTAGGCTAATGAATTGGTTATTTGAACCCCTGCAATATTCGTTCATGCAGACGGCCTTACTCGCGGCTATTATGGTTGGCGTAACCTGTGCCACCATTGGCGTGTATGTGGTGCTGCGGCGTATGGCCTTCATTGGTGATGCCCTCGCCCACACAGCTCTGCCCGGTCTGGTAGTCGCCTATTTGAACGGCTGGAGTTTATTTGGTGGCGCGGTTGTCGCAGGTCTCCTGACTGCTCTCGGCATCGGTTGGCTCTCACGTCGCGAGGAAGTCCGCGAAGACACCGCCATTGGCATCCTATTTACGGGTATGTTCGCCTTGGGCATCTTGCTCATTAGTACCACCCGTTCCTTCCGTGATTTAACGCATATCCTTTTCGGCAACATTTTAGGCGTTACTCCCGGCGATTTATTACTCATCGGCGGCGTGACGTTAATCACCTTACTAGCACTCCTCGCTTTTCACAAAGAGTTAGAACTCACTTCGTTTGATCCCACCCATGCTGAAGTCATTGGCTTACGGGCGGATCGTTTGCGCTATATGTTGCTCATATTATTGTCATTAACCGTCGTGACCAGTATTCAGGTCGTTGGTGTAGTCTTAACCAGTGCTATGCTCGTGACCCCTGCCGCCGCCGCCGCGCTCGTCACCAATCGCCTACCCCGTATGATGCTAATTGCTTCTCTCATCGCCACTGCTTCCGGCGTGGCTGGCCTCTACATTTCCTTCTACCAGAATGTCTCCTCCGGCGCCGCTATCGTCTTGATGTGTACCCTCTTCTTTGGCCTCGCATGGGTTGTACGCATCGTGAAGGCTCGTAAACCCACGGTAGAAGAACTTGCTAACAAATAATGGCTCTGTCATTATCTTTTCCGAAAACTTGCCCATATGACTTAATGACTTCTCGAAAGTTGTGAGTTGATACACCACTGTATTGGTATTATTCCCTCCCCTGTATACGGGGGAGGGTTAGGGTAGGGGTTGACTTTATACTTTCGATAACCATCTTGCAACTATTATTCTCTAGGTTTATTTTAGGTTTGTCGGCAAACCCATTTCTAACCATTACACAACGTGATCAGGCAAATCCTCGCCTGCTAAGTTAGCGCCAACACTTCAAAAGAGTTACCAAAAGTTCTTCCAAAATGTAACCCATTTGTCCTGTGCCTGTTCTACAATATGTTATGAGGGGAACTATATCTATGCGGTATCCCTAATTTCGAGGAAATGACATATGCCCAAAAATAAGCTGCTGCCTTTAATCCGACAATAAATGAAGCCTATTTTTACAGCAACGACAGCGGCGGCAGAGGCATCCTTTGTTGCCGCCGCATCTGTAACCGAGCCATCCGCCGAATCTGCACGAAATGGGCTTCTGAATCTGAAGAAATTGCAGTAATTGCAGAATTTTCCGAATCATATCGATTTTGATGAGATGATGACGAATATCAGGGATCAAAATCAGTATGGCACTGGCTGTAATGCCGCCGCCGCCGCCAATTGACTGACATCATCATAATCGTGGCATGATAACGATCAACACATCAAGACAGACTTCCCACTCCAATCGTCACACTCTTTAGATATAATGAGGTTTCAATTCTGTGGAGATAATATGTCGAATTCCCCCTCGCCTCTGAATGGTCGAAATCTAACTCGCGCTGGTGTCATCGGCCTTGTTCTAGCCGTACTCGCGATTGTGTTGTTTCTGGTATTGTGGGTTGTTTTGGGTTCGTTCAAATTAGATGCGATGCCGCGTTTGTTCGCCTCGCTCTGCGTTCCACCCGCCGTTCTCGCAGGCATCATGGGGATTTATATCCTGACCCGCAAACCCAAGGTCTAACGGCTTACGTGGCCTTTACAAAGCGATAGGCAATGATAATCGGTGTGCCTTGTTGCGTTTTAGAGTCTGCAAAGCGCACATCTTGAGTTTGACCGAGGCGTGGCTCTAAAACGGCATCAATTCGTAATCCTGCTTGATACGCCGCCGCGTGATAATCAGCATACAAATGAACGTAATGTTCAACCGCAAAAGATTGCCCATCGGCTGTCGTAAACGTTCGCTGCTGCCCATTCAAAAAGATAAACGGATGGAAATCACTCACCAAAGCACAGCCGTTTGTTTTCAACACCCTTCCGATCTCAACCATACTGGTATCCAACTGTTTGAGATGTCCCAACGCCAGTCCGCATAACACCACATCAATCGACGCTGAAGCCAGCGGGATTTTCTCCGTAGTCGAAAGTGCCTTTAAAACCATCGGATTCTGCCTGAGCATCGGCCTACTATTATCCAGCCCAATCGCAACAGATGCTCCTTCATCGGTAGCAATCAAGCCATACCGTCCGCTTCCGCAAGCTAAATCCAGCACCACCTGCCCCACCAATGAAGGATAAAGCTGTTTCATCGCAGCTTCTTCGGCTTCCATCAGGGCATTATGGGCATGTGGCGGATATTGTTCCGCCCAACGTTCATAGGCTGCGAGGCTGGATAAGGTCTCACGAGGGGCTGGCGAACGCAACTGTCTCCAAACGGTTTTTAGCATTCTTTAATGGCCTGTATAAAAATGCTCTTCTTCACGCGGGTTTGCTTCTTCTTCCCGTATCGTGCCCATAATAACGAAGTCCGCCCATACCATGAACATCGAATCGCTGCTGTTATAGGCCAATCGCGCACGGAGTGGCAGATGCAGCCACATATAACCAATTCGCCGCCGTTCATAACGGGTCGTTCGTTCGCGTAAATCATGGTACCAAAGTGGATATTTAAGAATTTTAAGATGGATTTTTTCGACTTGCTCAGCATAAGTGTAGCCAATTGCCACAACGACAACCATCAGTATCCCGAAGGTGGTTAAAGTCGCCGATAACCCTGCATAAGGCGTTGCCCACACCCCCGTACAAAAACTCAATACTCCGCCCCACAACAACAATTGTTGCCCCGGCATATAGAGTTTTTCCCGTGGCCCATATTCTGAAAAAGTGCGTATTATGGGATCTTTTAAATAACCCACCAAAATCAAAGTGGCACGTATAATAAAAATAACACTTGTGACGGTTACCAATACTCCAATAAATATAGCGGCCATTCCCTACATCCTGAGTAAGGCACGCGGCCCCTTATAAAGTGGACAAACGCATCGCTCACACTCAGAGCGCTGTCCTAACCGGTAAGCTTCCCGAAGTGCCTGCCCTGCTGATGTATTGAGCGCGTCCGTCAATCCTACTTCGGCAGTAACTTGTCCATAAGTCGGCAAAAAATAGCACGGGCGCAGTTTCCCATCAACTTCAATAATTGTTGAAACATGTGGCGAGTTGCACCGTGGTCTTGGAAAAGCTGATTCGCCTTGCAAAGCCGAAAAATACTTCACCATATTTCGCAGTTTTGCCGGCGATTCACTGATCAAACCGCTTTCAAAATCAGGAGCAAACCGCGTAATCGTATCTTCTACAATCTGGGCGAATTCAGTTACATCCTCTGATGTCAAAGCCGTTGCGGACGGTCCATGTTCAGGTGGTGAACCCGGCCCCATATTAGCAACCAATTGCAGTGCCGGATCAGCCGCGAAACGCGGGCCGAAAGCATATTGATTACTCACATCAACCGTCAAGAAGCTGACGCGGTTGACATCCACACTTTTCGCCGCCTCGATAATTTGCGGGACTTCACGGAAATTAGCCCGTTGAAGCGTCGTTCGGGTCGATACAGGTATCCCATGCGCCCGAACTGCCCGGATACCATCTAAAATCAGATCGAACCCATCCACGCCCCGAATCGCATCGTAAGTAGCGGCTGTTCCTCCGTCGAGGCTGACAATGACTTCATCGACACTACCCACCAGCTCATCAGCCTGTTTACGTAAAAGCAGCCCATTCGTCAGGAGCATGACGTGTGTGCCTTCAGCCTTAAACCGCCGTGCAATTTCAGGCCACTTCGGATGCTGCATCGCTTCCCCACCA
>JACDGI010000509.1 GCA_013821665.1 Anaerolineae bacterium | reverse complement strand
GCTCATCCCTACAATTTGATCACCGTCACAATCCTATTTTAGAACAAAAGTTCATCATATGTCAACACGAATCGGTTCGAGTTTACAAACCTTTGGGCGGATTAAAAACTAGCACTCATAAAGAACAGATATTATTTATGGTGTGGATGTAGCTACAGGTGTATAAGGCACAAAGGTTGGTGTTGGCGTGCGAGAGGGTTCAGCCGTAATTGTGGCTATCATCGCTTGAAAGTCGAATGGGTTTTGCTCTTGTGAAGGTGTCGGAATATAAGCTTCATCTCCGCCCGATGGGTTGTCTTCATTTGTCTGATTATAGGGCCAGCGTGCTTCAAAACCATATTTTGACTGATAAGGAAAGTAATAAATAGTAGTAATTTCACCATAAGCAAGTATTTTATAATCTTTCCTTATAGATATACTCGCTGCAAATCCTTTTTCGAACCAAAATGCAATACGACTTGTATCACTTGCGCTCCAAGTAACTGCGTCAGGTAATCCATATTGGGCTACTAAATCCTGAATATATAACGGCCAATTAATAGCCACTAACAGCGCCGTAACAGTTTGAGTGTCAAAATCTATACAAGCATGAACTGAATCGGGTATGCCGTCTTTTTTACCGAACTTGCCTTTCTTATTTAGTTGAATAAAATCCGCATACTCATAAACTTCAGAATCATATATGGTAGAGACATATCGTTTAAGATCCTGAACTTTAGAAACACCAATGGTTATGTCACCCCATGTTGGGCCTTTAGATACTCCCTTTATTTCGTCGCAATAAAGATCGGCAGGAAAACTCAACCAGTGGAAGTTAGGCGCAAGAGGACGAGGCGTATTCGTAGCCTCTTGAGCATTAGCGCTCATTGATACAGATAAAATTGCGAACATCATTACGATTAGAACATAGTTTAGGCATTTCAAATCGATCTACTTCCCCCGCAAATCCTTATACCCTTGCGCCCGCATCCAATCGCAAATGACCATCGCGCCGGACGTATCCGGCAACGGAACGCCGTTGTCTTGTGGCAGACCATTAAACCCGCGAAAGTAACCAAATGTGCCATCGATTTGACCACGCGCCGCCCCGGAAAGTTCCGCGTCACCAACCGCCACCGCATGGATATGAATCGGTGAACCTTTGTACAGTTCATCGAAATCCCGCAGCCACGCCGCAAATCCTGCCAAACGCAGCGCGTGCAGCAGCGGCTTGATCTCATCTGTCAACACTTTACCCGTGCCAATTTCGCGCACCGAAATATCTAGCGCACCACCGCCATCATGCGTGCCAAAGCTGGCCGCCACACCACCGGGGTTATAACTGCCCTGCATAATACTATCGCGCAGATGAATAACGCCGCCCTCCGCCCGATACAACTCTTGTGCGTGATCGAGCATCGCCAGCGTCCGCAGGTTGAGGGTCGAACCACTAATCACGATGCGGTCATAGACTTCGGGCGGTTGCAGACATCCATCCGGTTCACTACTGTCGGCTGCCGGTTCAGCAATTTTGCCTACGGCTTCCAACCAATAGGTGCCATCTTTGACATCCCCTTCAGCCGTCCAGCCCATCATGCTGTCGTAGTTGAGCTGCCACCACACATAACCATCAGCACAAACGGGGCCATCCGCCACCCGCACGATGTCACCGTTGGGGATTTGTCCGGTACGGGCGCTCTGCAAATCTGGTTCGGCACGGCGGTTGATAGTAAATCCCGCCACCGTTTTGGCCCACATACCGGAGGTGAGGCGCGTAGGTAAATCGCCTAATGTCGGGCAAGCCGGTTCGGGAATATCCTGGGCATTCACCACGCCCAAACTCATCAAAACACAAACAGCAATCAAGAAGACATAAAATGTGCGGTACATAAAATCTCTACTTTGTTAAACGTCGATGTGTATCTTCGATTAAGTTCAAATCAGTTTCATCAACATCCGAGTCATCTTCGTCATCGTCTGCTTCATATTGGCGGACTTCATCCTCATGCTGTTGCAAGGCCGTCACCACGAGGCGATCCTTCGACTCGCTCAAGTACATCAAAACAAAATGTCCCGCGAGGACGATCATCATCGCCGCCGATACAATGATGCGATCCGCGAAAAAGTTATCTTTGAAACCCACTCCATAGCTGGCATAGGAGGCGTACCAGTTGAACCACATTGCCATTTGCAAAACAACTGATACCACCAGATGCAGCACAAGCACCGACCGCCGCTGATGATAACGCTCAATGCTCTGGAAGGTACTCAGCAAATCACGCTTGCGCTTCGGTTTTTCTCGCATCATATCGCCTCCACAATAGCCCCATACGGAACCCCTACCCTAACCCTTCATCAGCTATCTTCGCAGGCTCATTCGCTGATAGCCCGCAAGCGATGGAGGGAACCAATCCAATACGCAGATTATTTTCGCAACACTTACTTTGAATTACGTCTGTGCTATTTCATTTTATGACAAGAAAATCGCTACTTTCATAAACGGCGACGGCCTTCGGCAAATCTTGCTGCGCTACAAACACATAATCACGGTCATGTGTCGAAACCACAAAAATACTCAACACCGCATCAGCCAGTGGACGCGCCAGTCGTGCCGCCACCCCAATCTCATCGAAGGCCAAATCACCATGTACACGCAAGCAGCGCCAATCGCGGCTGTATTCCAAGCCAACGGGAATAACAGCTTGTGGACACATCACCGAAAATTCGTCCTCAGTTCGCGCCACGAAATACAGCGGCACATTCGCCAACCAATGTGGAAAGGGATGCGTAGGCGGCAGTTTAAGGATGCCAAAAACAGGCTCCAATAGTTTGAGCGTCAGCACGGATTGCGTCATTTACTGCACCGGCTCCAAGAAGGCTTTGCCATCCGCGCCTTCCGCCGTCCAACCATCGAGATTTTGGTATTGCACATGTACCCAACGCATCTTATTGGTGCACACAGTTTGTGCGCTGACCACTGTGAAAATCGCGCCTTCAGGGATTTGTCCAATTACTTCCGCTATGTCATTCGGCGTTACACGAATGCGGTTCGGCTCGCTGCCCACAATAACTCTTCCTTGTCCGCCGGATACGAGTCCCACAGGCTGGAGTGTGCCACACAATTGGGTATTATAAAAAACAAGCGTTGGTGTCGCGGACGCGTACTGATCGCCCGTTTCGCTAGCGACTGTGTACTGCTTTGCGCCCCAAATAATTGCGTCTGCTTTGAAATCAACAGTTAAATCATTTCCTTTGAGATCGGAAATATTCACGCTAGTATTGATGAGACTATAAGCAAAGTGCTGTCCATCAGGTGCAATTGTAAAATCGAGCGCATAAGGGGCTTCTTTGGGGGGCATAAACTTTACGCCTGTTTGGGGATCAATGACATATGATGGGCGTGTATCGTTATCATCTCGGATAAACACCAACGAATTTTCAGGTGTAAAAGTGCTGATGCTCGATTGGTATCCTTCAACCATGTCGTACTGGCCTGTCATCAAATCCATCAGATAAACATGTCCCCTAGATGAAGATATGTCATATCGCTCTACAAAGGCATACTCTCCACCCTGATAGTTCAATGGATGTCCGAGCGTCATATCTTTTTCCAGTGTATGCTGCGCGATAATTTCGCTGTTGGTGTTATAAACCACCGAGCCAACCGAAATACCTTCAGTAAGCCACGCGATTTCCCCCAGCGGTTGCTTGCTATCTACAAAGGTAAATGTTTTTTCAATCAGCCAATCGTATATCATCACCTGATAAGTCGAGCCTCCACGATATTGATAATAGGCAATCTGAGCACTATCTGGTGACCAGGTTAGATTTTCGCGATACCACAAACGAGGAGAATCAGACCATTTCACGTTGGTTTGCTGTTCGGCAATAACTTTTTCTTCGCCTGTCGCCACGTTCAACAGCACAATATCCGATGGCGGAAAGCCAAAGTTACCAACCAGATTGTTTTTCATAGCAATGGCGAAAACACGGGGTGTTTGGAGATAAGCCAAATATTGTCCATCCGGTGAGATGGAAAGATCACGCTGCGAATAAGGACTTGCTCCACCAGCAATCGACGGGTGATGCGTCAATTGTTTGATACTGCCGTCAGCCGGATTGATGGTGTAAATATCGCCTTTTGATACCGCGATAATCGGTGTGTTGTTAGCTTGCGCTTGCACACCGCCAACAGCTATGGAAAAGCTGATCATAACCATCAGGACGAAACGATTGACCATTTAAATACTCCGTCTTGCGCCTAACAAAGTGTCATCAACGCCCTTCAATCTTAATCGACGTTAGGTGATTGTTAGCCGCATTCTATATTATTTTCAGAATTGAAAAAATGATTATTACCGTTTGTTGTATCGTATTTCGCAATTTTCGAGCTGGAACGAACATTAGATAGGTAATTCTAAAGGCGGACAATAAATAACCTATTACTTCACTGATGCCGCAATATAAATGTCCGCCACTCGATCAAAAATTTCTAGGGGGCGCTATGTCTATATTCAAAAAACGTGTTCAAAAGCTGCTGCTTATTCTGTTACCTGTAATCGTATTTTTCCCGTTAATTAGGCAAGATCCCGTCGACGCTACCGAACATCAGCATCCCTACATTCACGACCATATTGCCGCCGTCCCAGCCGCTATCCAAGCCTTTGCCGAACAGCAAGGCAAAGCAAGTTCACTCGACTTTTCCAGCAGCAAAGGCGCATCGGGCATCGACTCGGTGAGTGCCGCACCCAGCAGCGCACCATCGGATGTCGGTCAATGGACGCAGGTGTACCAATGGCCCTTGGTTGCCGTTCACACCGCGCTCCTACCCGATCAAAAAGTGCTGATGTGGGATGCGTGGGAATTTGGCGCATCACCATCTGCCCGTTTATGGGATCCAGCCACCCAAACCTTTACATCGGTTCCCAATACCACATCCGGCCTATTCTGCGCGGGTCAGGTAATGCTGCCAGATGGTCGCCAACTCGTCAGCGGTGGGCACAACGGCTCGGCTTATGGCATCAACCATACCAACATCTTTGACTGGGTGAGTCATACATGGTCGCGTGTTACCAACATGAATTTTGACCGTTGGTATCCCAGCACGATTACCTTAGGCGATGGACGTGCTTTCGTTTTTGGCGGTCAAGCCGATCCTAATACCTATGACCACATTCCCGAAGTTTATGATGCAGCCGCCAATACATGGACAAGGTTGGATAATGCCAGTCGTCCGGTGGGCAATTACCCCTATATCTTCCAAGCACCCAACGGCAAAGTCTTTAATATTGTAGATGACAACGGCTACTCGGCGTACCTTGATGTTGCTTCGCAGACATGGACAAATATCGGCCTTTCGCCCCTTTTCTACTTCAACGCGGTCATGTACCAACCGGGCAAAATCATGATGGTGGGTGGGGCTAATGATCTGGGCAAAACAACGTCAGTTATTGACCTCAATCAGGGTGCTCCATCGTGGCGAACAACCGCTCCGATGGCTTACAACCGCTTCTTAAATAACCTCGTCGTACTACCCGATGGTAATGTCCTGACGGTGGGCGGCGCGGATAATTTGAGTCTGGTTTCCACAACCGGTGTCCTCCAAGCTGAGATGTGGAATCCCAACACTGAAACATGGAGCCAACTCACGCCCATGCAAAACTTACGCATGTACCACTCTACAGCCCTCTTGCTGCCCGATGGTCGCGTACTTGTGGCGGGTGGTGGACGCTTATCTCCGGCTGTAGACTATCCGACAGCCGAAATCTACTCGCCACCTTACCTGTTCAAAGGGGCACGTCCGACCATTACCAGTGCGCCGACCGCTGCCATCTATGGGCAAAGTATCACCGTGCAAACCCCGGATGCTGCCAATATATCTTCGGTGGCACTCGTCCATCTCTCATCGGTGACACATGCCTTCAACACCGATCAACGGTTTATTCCCGCGTCCTTTACCAAAAACACAGGCTCACTCACTGTTCAAATACCCGCTAACGCCAATGTTACAACACCCGGTTATTACATGCTCTTCATTCTCAATTCCAGCGGCGTACCCTCTGTCTCAAAGATCATCCAGATTGGCGGACAGTCACAACCCAACCCGACTGCCACTGCGACGTTAACCCGTACCCCAACGCCAAATGTGGGTGTAACAGGCACTTTAACCCCCACA
>JACDGI010000508.1 GCA_013821665.1 Anaerolineae bacterium | reverse complement strand
ACCTCGGACAATGCTTACATTGTCCCCACCACTTGGTGGCAGAATACCTTCTTCATTCTCTTCAACTTGAAGAAGGCCGTTAAGTCGTAAGCGTTAGTTCACGAATGGGGTGGGAAGAAATTCTCACCCCTTTATCTACACAAGTTAGCTGGTTTTACGTGAGGTACGGATGCGTGGCATAACATTAAACTATTTTTTAAGACGCTTAGGTATATTTTTTTTGACGATTTGGATTGCAGGTTCGATCATTTGGCTGATTCCACATCTGGCACCGGGTGATCCTATCACAGCAATGGTTACTCGTATGGCAAGCCGAAGTGGCTTTGTTGAAAATTCGGCTGAAATCATTGCAGGCTGGAAAGAACGCTTTGGCTTAAATGACACGTTACCGGTGCAGTATGTCCGTTACCTCGGCAATCTTGTCCACCTCGATTTTGGCTATTCAATGGCAAACTTTCCAACCCCCGTGAGTCAAATCATTGGTCAAGCACTTCCGTGGACGGTTGGTTTACTCCTGCTTGCTACGATCCTGACATTTTTGATCGGTAACTTTTTGGGAGCAATCATGGTCTGGCGGCGAACACCGCGCATGATCAAGTACATCATTCCCGTGGGGATGATGTTTACATCGCTGCCTTCTATATTGGCAGCCTTGTTTCTAGCCTATGTATTTGCCTTTCTCTTGAACTGGTTCCCGTTGATTGGCTCTTATGATATGGGGATGAAACCGGGGCTGAACGGGCCGTTTATTCTCAGCGTCATTCAGCACGGTACCCTGCCAGCACTTTCCATTATCATTGTGAGCTTCGGCTATTGGACGCTGGGTATGCGCGGCATGATGATTACAGTAGAGGGCGAAGACTATATGAGTTTGGCGCGTGCCAAAGGTCTTGGGTCTTTTTACATGCTGTATCGTTACATGGTTCGGAACGCGATATTGCCACAAATTACGGCATTAGCGATCACCATCGGAACACTAATTAGCGGTACTGTTCTGGTCGAATACGCATTTTCGTATCAGGGCATGGGAACCGTCATTTACAATGCCATCCTCAACCAAGATTATCCTGTCATTCAGGGAACATCGTTCATGCTGATCGTACTCACCGCATTGGCCGTGTTGATTATTGATTTGATTTACCCCTTGATCGATCCACGTATTTCTTACGGAGCAAAATAAACATGGCTACTGTGCAACAAGTTAGCCCAGCCGATGCTGCTGCTCCCAAGCCAAAACTAATGGGCCGCTTCAACCGCTGGGATACCCCTTGGCTCAACACAAAGTTGTTGCTGGGTGTCGCCATCATTGTGACGATACTTTTATTTGGTATTTTAGGACGTTTGTTTTGGGATACGAAACTAGCCCTCACAGGTAAGTCGCCCCTTAATCTGCCGCCTGTTGGTGTTACCTCTACACTTGGTGGAGTATTAACCGGCACATGGGCACATCCGCTCGGAACGGAAAGCAGTGGACGTGATATGCTGGCGCTGATTATCGTGGGCGCGCCGAATTCGTTCCTGATTGGAATTATCGCATCTACCGTTGGTATGGGTGTTGGTATTTTTCTCGGCTTTTCATCCGGGTTTTTGGGAGGGCGTGTGGATGATGTCATTCGACTCATTTCCGACGTCAGCATCACGATACCCTCGCTGCTGGTACTCATCGTCATCCAATCACTAATCAGGCAGGTTGAGGTGACCACACTGGCCCTCTTGATTGCGATATTTGCGTGGCCTACACCCACGCGCCTCATTCGTGCGCAGGTCTTGACGATGCGCGAGAGTGGCTATGTGCAGATGGCAAAACTTTCAGGCGCTTCCATCTGGTCGATTATGTTCAGAGAAATCTTACCGAACCTGATTCCCTATTTGTTCGCCAGTTTCATCGGTAATGCGACAGGCGCAATTCTGGCGGCGGTCGGTCTGGAGACACTGGGTCTTGGTCCACAGCGCATCCCCACATTGGGCGGCACGATTTACTTCGCGATACAAGGGGCGGCCTTATTGCGCAATATGTGGTGGTGGTGGGGAATACCAACCCTGCTTCTAGCGATTATGTTTGTTGGTTTGCTGCTGATTAACTTGGGATTTGACGAAATTGCAAACCCACGTCTACGCTCGTCATCGCAGTAACAGGAATTAAAAAATGACTGAACCTAAATCTGCATCAACCCGTGTTTTGAAGGTACGGGATCTGCGTGTCTACTATGAAACGCCGAAGGGTGATGTTCTCGCTGTTAACGGTATTGACTTCGACTTATATGAAGGCGAGACACTGGGGCTGGTAGGTGAATCAGGCTCTGGCAAATCAACAGCGGCAATGGGCATCCTCCAATTGGTAGTACCACCGGGGCGTATTGTCAGCGGCGAAGTGTTACTCGAGGGGCAATCGATATTAGGACTGCCTGACGAAGCACTGCGGCAAATCCGCTGGGCAAAACTGGCACTCATTCCCCAAGGCGCGATGAATTCGCTCAATCCGACAATGAAGGTTTCCGAGCAAATCAAGGATGTTATCCTCGCCCATGAGGGCAAGGAAGCCAAAAAGGAAATCAAGGCTCGTATTTTGGAACTGCTTTCAACCGTTGGTCTGCCGGGTCGTGTTTACGACATGTATCCCCATGAATTAAGCGGCGGCATGAAGCAGCGCGTTTGTATCGCTATGGCCATTGCCTTAAGTCCGACAGTGATCGTGGCTGATGAATCCACAAGCGCCTTGGATGTGGTGGTTCAGCGCGTCGTCGCACAAACGCTGCTGGCGGTAAAGCGAAAACTGGGTGTGTCGATGATTATGATCGGACACGATATGGGTCTGATGGCACAAATGGTTGACCGGGTGGCGGTCATGTACGCCGGGAAAATCGTTGAAATTGCGCCAGTGCAAGATATTTTTATTGATCCAAAACATCCTTATTCGCAGTTACTCATTGCGTCTGTGCCATCGCTGAAGGAGCGCAAGCCGCTCAAAATTACAGAAGGTATCACACACGATCCTCGCAATCCGCCTCCCGGTTGCATCTTTCAACTGCGCTGCCCTTTTGTGATGGATAAATGCCGCGTGCAGACACCGCCGATGCAAGAAGTCAAACCGGACCAGCTCGTCGCCTGCCACCTCTACGAAAAAACTGAAGATGGGAGCTTCATCAATGTCCGAGATGTTGTTGGAAATACGTAACGCTACCAAGACTTATAAGCAGCGCGGAACCAAGGGAGACCAAGATGTCATCGCCTTGCAGAACTTCAACCTGAGTATCCCCAAGTCACCTGCTTCAATTATTACCATTGCAGGGGAAAGCGGCAGCGGCAAAACGACGCTGGCGCAGCTTGTTCTGGGTTTTACGCACCTGACCTCCGGTCAAATTATTTTTGACGGTCAGGATATATCGTCGGCTGATGCTGCACAGATGAAAGACTATCGCCGTCAGGTTCAGGCAGTCTTCCAAGACCCTTTTGGCGTATATAACCCGTTTTATCGTGTCGAGCATGTCTTTAGCAGCATTATTAATAACTTTAAGTTGGCTACGAGCAAAGATGCCAAGCGTGCCCTAATTGAACAGGCACTGAATATTGTGGGTCTCCGTGGTGAAGATGTGCTGCGGAAATATCCTCACCAGTTAAGCGGCGGCCAGCGCCAACGCATTATGATGGCGCGTGCCTACATGATTAACCCCAAGTTGATCGTGGCCGACGAGCCAGTTTCGATGGTGGATGCCTCGCTGCGTGCCTCGATCCTCGATGTCATGATCCGTCTTAAAGAAGAAATTGGGATCTCATTTCTTTATATTACGCACGATTTGAGTACGGCTTACCAAATTGGTGACCAGATTTATATTCTATATCAGGGCACAATTGCGGAGAAGGGCAACACCATCCATGTGATTGACGAGCCGAAACATCCCTACGTCCAACTTTTGGTTGACTCGGTGCCTGTGCCTGACCCGAACATTAAATGGGAGGGGGAAATTGTTCTGCCCCCGGAAGAAGAGATGCGGACATCCGTTCATGCTGGATGCCGTTTCTATCCGCGCTGCCCAAAGCGTATGGATCGTTGTCTCGTATCACAGCCACCGCTGTACAAAATAGACGAAATCGATCATCAAGCATCTTGTTTTCTGTATGACCAAAATGAAGTCGCAACGACCGCACAGAAGGTCTGATTAATCCTTAAATCGCAATACTTTCATTGGAACCATCAACAGCGCGCTTGCACCGGTGCGCTTAAAAGGAGAATAAATCGTGCTACACAAAGTCCGCTGGACACCGCAGAAGATTGCACAACGCATAAAACTCATTGAACCGTTGGTCTATAAACAGCAGAGCCCATTGACTGCGTTTCGCTATAAAATGCTTTCAAGCCCGCTTGAAAAACCGCCTGTGGAAGTGAGTGTCGATGACAGCCAATGGGAAACCATCCTCCCGAAGACGTATTGGGGCACATGGCGAACCGACTTTATCTTGCGCACGCAATTTCAGATTCCAGCGGATTGGAGCGCGGATATTCCAGTGGCGTTGTATCTGCCGCTAGGTGACTCGCGCGATTTCAGCCACCCAGAAGCGCTGGCACACATTGATGGTCAGCCCTATGCGTCTTCAGATCGGCATCATCAAGAAATTCTGCTGCCGGAAAGCTGCCGTGATGGGAAGCCTCACGCACTGGCTCTACACGGTTGGGCGGGTGGCGATAGTGACGGTGATCCCGATGTCAAACTGTATATGCGAGAATGTGCTGTCGTACAAATCGACCAGGCGACGCGCGAATTCGTGGCTGTGGCACATATGGCACTCGATGTAGCGGCTGAACTTGACGACGACAACTCGGTCAAAGGTCTTTTATACAACGCGCTTGATGAAGCCTTCAAGGTACTGGACACGCGTGATCCGCTGGGCACACCGGCGTTTTATGACAGCGTTCCGGCAGCGCTGGCAAACTTAAAACAAGGTATTGCCGCAGCCGGTTCACCGATGGATGTCAAAGTCATCGGCATTGGACATGCACATATTGATGTGGCGTGGCTGTGGACGCTCGGTCAAACCGTGCGTAAATCAGGACGGACGTTTAGCAATGTGCTGCGTTTGATGGAACAGTTCCCCGAATATAAATTCTCTCAGAGCCAAGCACAGCTTTACAAATACACCGAGGACAATTATCCCGGCATATTTGAGGGGATCAAACAGCGTGTGGCCGAAGGACGTTGGGAAACGATGGGCGGCACATGGGTTGAACCCGATTGCAATGCCATCGGTGCCGAGTCGCTCGCGCGACAATTTTTGTTAGGACGCACTTATTTCCGTAAGCACTTTGGTGATGTCGATACGCAGGTTTTGTGGCTGCCGGATACCTTTGGCTACAGTTGGGCGCTGCCCCAACTCATTAAACAGGCGGGAATGAAATACTTCATCACCCATAAGATGAGTTGGAACCAATATAACCACATGCCGAACCAGATTTTATGGTGGCAGGGGTTAGATGGCACACGCATCCTCACACATTTCCTCACCACGCCTTCGGGCTGGGAATTCTTGCCTCATGCTACGACCTACAATGGTATGGCATCGGCGAAAGAAGTCTTTGGCACATGGGAGAACTTCCGGCAGAAGGAAACCTATAACGAACTGATTACCGCTTATGGCTTTGGCGATGGTGGCGGTGGCCCGACCCGTGAAATGCTGGAAAATATCGAGCAGCTTGCCAACCATCCCGGTGCGCCGCAGGTTCGTACTGGCACCGTAAAAGAATATATGGAAGGTATCGAAAACAGCATCGCGGATACCCTTCCGGTGTGGAATGGCGAGTTTTATTTCGAATACCATCGCGGTACGTACACCGGTCAGGCACGGAACAAGCGGAACAACCGCAAATCCGAGTTCTTGCTGCATGATGCCGAATTTCTGGCAAGTTGGGCAGCACTTATTGCGGGTCACGCCTATCCCTATGAAGACATCCAGAAGGCATGGGAACTGATCTGCTTGAACCAGTTCCATGATATTCTGCCGGGTTCATCAATTGGTGCGGTTTATGAGGACAGCGACAAGGATTACCAGATCATCCGCGACCTCGGTGAAAAAGTGCGCGAAGACGCGATTCAAGCGCTGGCAAAGCAGCTTCCTGCCGATACAACTGCGATTGCCATCAACCCGACATCCTATGGTGGGCGGCGCGTAGG
>JACDGI010000507.1 GCA_013821665.1 Anaerolineae bacterium | reverse complement strand
ATGTGAGGGAGCAATCCGCTGAATTGATATTTTTGAACGGCGGATGACTCGCCTAAATCCGCCAGTGCAGCGAATGGCTCCCGTGTGTCCGCCGCTGCACATTTGGGGTGACGGTTCGGCGGATGCGCGGGAGTGATCCGCTGAATGTGCAAAGACAAATGCAATTGAACCGCCAAGATGCAGAGAACGCCAAGACCAATGCGGAGAGAAGTAGAAATTGAGTCGTTCATAGATAAAATGATAGCACAGAAGTTCTTTTTTTGGTGGTTCGAATTTACAAACTTTTGACGATCTTGATTAACGTAGAAAATATGAGAGTGCGGGAGGTTCACAGCCCTCCCCTCATGGGTAAGAAGTGTAGGTAGAGGATAGCGATTATGACATTGAATTTAGAGAAGCATTTATCGACGCGAGCAAAGGTGTTGCAAGGCTCATTGGGCAAGCAAACATCGGTGCCGATTGCGGGGCTAATTAATCTCGGCAGCGGCACACCGGACTTTGTGCCGCCGGTGGAAGTGTTCGACGCAATGCAAGAAGCGCTTTCGAGCAACCGCGTCCAGTACACGACGTGGACAGGTATCCCTGAACTGCGAAAGGCGATTGCCGAAAAGCTGAAGCGAGATAACCATGTGGAATACGATTACGAGAATGAGTTGATCGTGACATCAGGGGCGCAAGAGGCGTTGATGATTACGCTGATGACGCTGCTTGATCCGGGTGATAACGCGTTGATTCCCTCGCCACATTACGACGAATATACACGCGACACCAAAATTTTAGGTGGCGAATTGATCCCTGTGGCGACAACGCCGGAGAGCAACTTTACGATTGATGTGGCGGATTTGGAAGCGGCAATCACACCACGTACCAAAGCCATAGTGATTGTCTCGCCGAACAACCCAACTGGAACGGTGCTTTCTCGCGAAAAGCTGATCGAAATCGGTGCGTTGGCACAGAAGTACGATCTGATTATCGTGTCCGACGAGATCTACGAGTATTACGTGTTCGACGGCAGTGAGCACGTCAGCATGGCCTCGCTGCCGGGGATGCGCGAACGGACGATCACCATGAACAGCTTTTCCAAGAGCTTTGGCATGACCGGTTTGCGCTTGGGCTACATCGCTGCTCCGGCTGCGCTGATCGAGTCGATGCTGCCCTTCCACCACGCCATGATGATTTGCGCCAATGT
This sequence comes from Anaerolineae bacterium, assembly GCA_013821665.1. Lineage (GTDB taxonomy): Bacteria > Chloroflexota > Anaerolineae > Aggregatilineales > Phototrophicaceae > CFX2. The sequence goes on along the minus strand of JACDGI010000507.1, from coordinate 4,979 downwards.
GGTGACGCAGTACGGCGGTTTAGCGGCCATCAGCCAATCACGGGATTGGTTTGTGGATGTGCTGAAAGAATATGACCGGCGGCGACAGTCATGGATGACGCTGCTGGAGAGCATTGGCATTGGTTACAGTAAGCCACAGGGGGCGTATTACATTTTCGTGGATATTCGCTCGACCGGTTTGACGAGCGCGGCGTTCGTCAAGCGGGCGCGGGAAGAAGCCAAGTTGGTTTTCCAACCGGGAACCATTGGCGGTGGCGCGGGTGAAGGCTTTATTCGTGGGGCAATGACAACCGCATCACCGGCCTTTGAGGAAGGTCTCGAACGGTTTAAGGCTTTTATACAAAAGCTGAAGAGCTAAGACAAATACAATTGACCACAGAGACACAGAGAAATACAAAGCGATTTAACCGCAGAGATGCGGAGAGATAAGAGAAGAAAATACATGATTGAAATTAAAGGGAAAGTAGCCATTCTGACAGGCGCAGCCGAGGGATGGGGCTATGAGATTGCGAAGGCTTATGCACGGGCGGGGATGAAAATCGCGCTGATGGATGTGCAGGGCGAGAAACTACAACGGTTAGCGGATGAGATCAAGGCGATGGGTGGAGAATGTCTACCGATTGTGGTTGATCTGGCGAACTCCGACGCCACTCAAGCGGCTGCCGAAGAAGCGCTGGCTTATTATGGTACGCCACGCGTGCTGGTGCATAACGCAGCAGTCCTTAAAGAAGTGTCGATGCTGGATGTGACCTTCGACAATTGGCGGCGCGAGATGAACATCATCATTCAAGCGGCGTTCATCCTGTCCAAAGCGGTTTGGCCGAAGATGGTCGAGGCCAAGAACGGCAGCATCGTTTACATCTCGTCGGGGTCAGGTATCAAGGGTTTCGTCAAAGAAACGGCTTATACCCCCGGCAAACACGGTCAAGAGGGTTTGATGAAAGTCCTTTCGATGGAAGGCGAACCGTTTAACATCGCGGTCAATACGATTACCCCCGGTATCGCCATCAATACGCCGATGTCGGCATCGCATTACACGCCAGAACAGCAAGCACGCTGGGTTGATCCGGTGCTGATTGCGCCTGCGTTTTTGTATCTGGCGGGGTTGGATGCCAAAACCACCACCGGTCACCGGCTGGATGCCTGGCAGCTTTCGGAAGCGATCCGTGTGGGACAAAAGGTGTAAAAACTGGACTTACCCCGTAGACGGAGACACAAAATGTCAGAGGGGTGCAAGCTGCTCAAAATCACAAGGGCTGAGATAGCCCAAAGCAGAATGCCGCCGCTGACGATTGTACCAAACCTCAATGTACTCAAAGATAGCCTGCCGGGCTAAGGCTCGGGTATGGAAAGTATGATCCGCACATTCGCGTTTCAAAGTCGCCCAGAAGCTCTCTTTTTATGGCATTGTCGTAACAGCGTCCAACAGCACTTATACTGACTCGGATGTGAGCCTTTTCCAGCAGCGCTAAATAGGCATGAGCGGTGTATTGGCTGCCTTGGTCGGAATGATGAAGATCGGGCGCACCCCCCCTGAGCCAGTGCCATGCACAGCGCATCACAGACCAGCGGTTCAGTCAGCCGTTCGCTCATGGACCAACCGACAATACGCCGTGAATAGGTGTCTAGCACCCCTGCCAAATACAACCAGCCTTCGCGCGTGGCAAGGTCAGTGATGTCCACCAGCCACTTCTGGTTGGGGCGGGTGGCACTGAAATCCTGAGCCAGCAAAATAGGCGCAGGTGTACGCTGGGCGTTGGCTTGGGTCGTAACCCGAAAGCGTCGTCGACAGCGCGTTTTCAAGCCCATGTGGGTCATTAAACGCGCAACGCGGTGTTTGCCTGCCTGTTCCCCTGACTCACGCAATTCAGCATGAACACGCGGGTGCCGTAAGTCTGGCGGCCTCGCTTCGTGGATGGCTCGAATACGCAGCGCCAATGCTTCATTTGCTCACTGCCGTTGGCTCGGTTCACGCCGCACCCAGTCGTAAAATCCGCTGGCAGCTACACCCAGTACCGCGCACAAACGCTGTTCCGGATAATCTCGGCGATGGGCTGCAATAAACTGGTAGCGGTTCACACTTCCCCCGCGAGAACACTCGAATGGCTTTTTTTAGGATATCTCTTTCCTGCCGCATGATTTCCAACTCGCGTTTTAACCCTCGGAGTTCCGCTTGCTCAGATCGTTCGGCACTCGGTTGCAGCTTTTCATCCACCATCCGATAGCGCTGCTGCCATTTATAGATCAGTCCGGGCGTGATGTCTAAATCCCGCTCCACTTGGCTGACCGTCCGCTCTCCTGTTGCCACCATTGCCAGTACTTCTTGCTTGAACTCATCGCTGTATTTCTTATAGTTTCCCATTCCCTGCTCCTTACGTTTAGTCTAACGGACATTTCTACTCTCCGCTAAACTGGGGGTAAGGCCAGAATACAAATACTTCGCAAATCTATACAAGTAATTGGAAACATGATGCCAACACTTGTATCCATAATGATTGTAGAATCTACAAAGGTCAGACATTGCGCCCGTGTAGCAACTAATAGGGACGGATATGAGTAGAGAACAGTTTGGTAAATTACTCACCCAAGGGCTCAAAAGTATTGCGGCTTTAGAAAAGACCGACCTATCGGAACTTCAGTACGAACTCGGCAGAGAGATTGGCATCAGCATTTGGACACTTTATAAGTGGAGGAAAAATACCTCTATCCCCAGTGATGATCGTACCCTGGCGATACTGGCACGGGCATGTGTTCAACGCGGGCATATGGGACGGCAGTGGCTTTCTGACTTCTTAAGCTGCACCATCTATAGCAATAAAAGTGGCCTGCTCAATGAGCTCTATCCGGAGGGAGAAGCGATTGTCGTAACGCACAACCTTCCCCGACGACAGCACAAAAAATTGATTGGACGTGAGAGCGAACTGCATGATATACAAATGTTTTTATCCCCTCGTCATCGGGTGGGTGTAGTGTGTATCAGTGGCGGTGGCGGTGTTGGAAAATCTGCGCTTGCCTTGGAAGTGGCACACGGATGCCATGAAACAACCGCCAGCCTACAACCCGACGAACGCTTTGAATCGATCATCTGGGTGACGGCGAAAAATGTTGAATTGCTGCCCGCTGGTCAGATGGAACGCCAACCCACATTCACTGATTTGGATAGTGTGTATCGGGCTATTGCTGATCTGCTGGACATCCCTGCAATTTTCCGTACCGCCACACAAGCGGAAAAGAACATTATCGTGATGCGGTTATTAGCTGAAAAACGAGTACTTCTAATTTTGGATAATCTAGAAGATGTTGACGACCCTAGCCTATTCGTATTCTTGCGCGACTTGCCAGCACCGAGCAAAGCAGTCGTGACTTCGCGCCACCGTATTGATGTCGCTGTGCCTATTTTTCTGCATACGCTGGACGAAGAAACCGCCCACGAATTAGTGCATATGGAAACCGAGCGTCACAACTTGCATATCAGTGAAGCCGAAGTGCGGCTCCTTTTGCAAAAAACGGGTGGCCTGCCATTGGCGATCATCCGCACCATTGGTCGAATGGTTTGGCGCGGAAGCAATATGGAAACCGAAATCGCCCAATTGAATGATCCGAAGAACGAAATTTATGACTTTTGCTTCAGTAAAACGATAACACTAATCCAATTAAGCGACGCTTACAAATTGTTTAGCGCTCTCGCAGTATTCAATTCGAAAATTAGTCGTGCGGCCTTGGGCTTTGTGGCAGGTTTCGAGGACGATGACCTACGACGTGATGAAGGTTTGAGCGATTTGGAAGTGCTGTCGTTATGCTATAAAGATGGCGATTACTATCGTCTCGAACCGTTGACGCACACCCAAGCCTTGACTGAATTACATGCTCACCCCGCTTTTGAGCGAGAAACGCGCGAACGCTGGGTAAAATGGTATCTCATCTTTACCAGTATGTACGGTGGTCGCGATGAGTCAGAAATGCATCTGCGCTACGATTATTTGGAGGAAGATTGGAACAATATCTTGAACGTTATTCGCTGGTGCATAGATGAATCGCGCTATGAGGATACGGTTATGCTCTGGCAAAACATTCGGGACTTTACACATATTTATGGCTTCTGGTCAGATCGCGTAAGTTTGTTAGGATGGATTATTGAAGAGGCAAAAAATCGCAACGAATGGCAAACCGCTGTACAAGCCATGTATGACAAGGCTTTTACACTAACGTTGACGGGGCCATCATCTCGTATCGAAGAAGCCGACTTATTGCTGCAAGATTGCTGGCGACGACGAGAAGTAATCTCACCTATAGTAGAAGCGCGTGTTGCCGCTTTAATGGCTTCACTCTATATCAAATATCACAAGCATGAAGAAGCCCATCAGTGGCTAGCGACGGGCGAGTCTTTGCTGTGCGATTCTCATCTGGAGCCATTGGAACTTGCCCGCGAAAGGACATCATTGCTGTACGACAAAGGCGAAAACTGGTTCGTGTTAGGAGATTATGGTAATGCACACAAGGTTTTCGAAGAAATGCTGCAACAGGGTCAAATCAGTGGATGGCAGCGCAGCATCGCCCATGCCCAAAATTGGCTGGCCTATGTCGCCATCTTGCAAGGGGACTTAACGATGGGCGAACAATATTTACGCATGGGCTGGTCAGTAGCCGAACGCATAAAAGAACAGCGGGTACAGGCTTATTATAAACGTACCTTCGCCTATTACTATGACAAACTAGGCAGTAAATCAGAAGCGCTCAAGTGGGCAGAAGACGCTTGCGATAGTTTTGAACGCTTGGGAATGCCGCCCGATATGAATGCCATGCGCGAATTGATTCTGCACTTGAAGGCCAGTTAAAGCACACCTTCGTCGTACTCCACCCAGGGAACATCCAAACCAAAGTGGGCATATTCTGGCTCTGAGAACGGTTGCCCCAAAACTTTGCTCGCCAGTATTTCACTTGCCGCTGGCGCACTCATAATGCCATGCCCAACATGAGCA
>JACDGI010000506.1 GCA_013821665.1 Anaerolineae bacterium | reverse complement strand
CTCAGATCCTGTACGACCTGCGCCTCGGCCTGAGGATAGCGCTGCGCTACTGTGCCCACGATGCCAGCATAGGTATCCGCGAGTGCGTTGTTAACGTAGACGGTCATCGCTAGACCAAGGACGGCCACCAAGAAGAGCGCGGCCAGCGACAGGGCCGCCATGCGAAACAGCAAATGTCGGTCTTCGGTGTGGGTGAGAAGATCCATATCAGCCGTCTGCCTGATAGCCCAAGCCACGCACAGTTTTGATCAGCGATGGGTTCTGTGGATTGTCCTCGAGTTTCTCGCGCAGGCGCTTGATATAGACGGTAAGGGTGTTGTCGTTGACGAAATCCTCATCCACATCCCAAATCTGGGCCAAAATCTGGGTGCGGGTGAGCAGCCGACCTTGGTTGGCGACCAGCGCGAGCAGCAGGCGGTATTCCAGTGCGGTCAGGAGCACCTCACGCCCGTTCTTGTACACCTTGGCCTGCTGGGTGACCACCGCCACGTCCCCGCAGGTAAGGGTGCGGTCAGATGCCTCGACCGGCCCACGCCGGCGCAGCACGGCATTCATACGCGAAATCAACTCGCGCAGGCGGAAGGGCTTGGTGAGGTAGTCGTCCGCGCCTAGGTCGAGGCCTAGGACGATGCTGGCCTCTTCGTCGCGGGCAGAGAGAATGATGATGGGGGTATTCCCGGCGGCGCGGACTTCTTTGCACAGCTCATAGCCGCTGCCATCCGGCAGACCCAGATCCAGCAGCACCAGATCAAAGGGGCTGCGTTTGAGTAGGTCGCGGGCTTCCTCTAAGCGGTAAGCCAAGCTGACCTGAAAACCGTCCTGCTTGAGCGAGTATTCCACCCCCATAGCAATGGTGGCATCATCTTCGACGAAAAGGATAGCAGGCATAAAAAGATTCCTCGAGTTCGAGATTGGCTATCAGGTAATTATAACAGCAGGCCAATCGGGGTTTCCGGCAGGTGTTCGTTATTCCGCGCCAGTCGGCGAAAATGGGCTGACCAACTAAAACTGCGCTGACTACCCAGTGGCGGGGCAAGTCCACCAGTCGGCTTATGTATCCAATCCGTGCAATCCGGCTGGGATTTGTCCGGCTTGTTTGTCTTTTTTATGCCAGACTGGACCGCTGGTGGCAAATGCCGAACCATCACTGGCAGCCACCGTTGCATCGGTCACGGCCTCAAGTGTCAGCACCAAACCAAAGGTGCGTATTTGAGCCTCGGCCTGTGCGCCTATGTCCTCTAACCGTCGGTCAAGTGTGCGACGGCTCGGAATGCAATCCAACCCACATGCCGCTGCTACCAAGGGCGTATTCTGCAAATAGCGCCACAGTGACCGCCGTGCTCATATCTTTCTCAACAAACTCACCACATATACCTTGAACATCATTTTCTCGCTATAAAGTCGCGGTGCACCTTTTCGTCTCTTCTCACTCTCAACTGTTATCCAAACCAGATCAATCAATGCCAGCAATTGGATGAGCGGATGATTTATCATTACCTTTGAGCTTTTCGGTTTTGCTTGAGTGTTGTTACTCCAAACTCTACCCGAATTGGCTCTTTCTTTCAGTTCGACTTATGTCCCACCCTCAGAATTCATTTGGTTGTTTTGAATTGCAGCAAAAATATAGCTAAAAGGTTAAGTGCTGCTCTTTTTTTCGTTTCGAAGATAGAGAATAGATTTTCGTAAAGCCAACATTATTGCGAGGATAATAATCAGAAGGATGACAAAACTGATCTGAAATTGAACAAACACAGGTATCAACGCCACCAGAAATCCTACAGAAGCCGTAATAGCAAGCTTCTGGAGGTGTTTTACTTCCAGTAATGTTTTGGCGGCATTTTCTTCTTCAGTGCTGATCCTTGCCTGAAGCTGTGATAAATCCCATGCTATCAGAATTGCGGATACCGCTAAAAGCATAATCGGGGTCGGAATATCACGCAGACTTCCCACGATTGCTAGACCGATAAAAAACAAGAAAAAGAGAGAATGAGGCGTTTCTTTGTTATTCATGTTCAAGATCAACCAGATTGAACCGACTGCAAATGCCAATGCGGCTGTCAGATAATCCTTCAAAGCCACATTTGCAAACGCCAATAGAGCTGTTGTCAAAATGATCGATCCAAATAGAACCTTTTTCGTCATCTCATCTGTCCTCTTTGGTCATGGCTCAGCAAAGGCAGGCGAGTCAAAGTTTCGCGGACGATCAGCTCAAACGGCTGATCGACAGGCCAGTCCACAGTTTGCACGCCGCTTTGCCGAAGTTGACTCAGAATGAAGCTTCTCTCTGCCCGGGCTATTCGATAAGCTGTGCCACTGATGTCCTGCGCGAGTGCATATTCGTAGGCAATGGGATCAGGGCTGATAACAATCACGGCATAACCATGAGCACGCATATTAATAATCACGGGTATATCTTCAGGTAGGAGCGAGCTAATCAGTACGATCTGTGACTTGGCCGGAAAGAGCCGTGTCGGCAAGTGTTCTAAACTCCCCAGCGCATAGTTGATACTCAAGGTTGCTTTTGAAAGCTCACGAAGAATGCGATCTCGCTGCATTTTGCCGTATCCCGAAAGCACTCTGGACATGCCAGAACCATAAATGAGCAGGCTGACGCGATTTCCATCATCTAAGAAATTTTCGGCGAGTGCAGCCGCAGCATGTACCGAGTGTTCAAACAGAGAATCTGAACCCGTGACGATGTTGGCGCGTAGTCGAGCATCGACAATCAGACCAATATCAGCCACCCGCTCTTGCTCAAAGATATTGACATATAAATCCTGACTGGAGCGCGCAGCCAATCTCCAATTGATTTGCCGTTGTGAATCGCCGGTTTGGTATTCCCGAACGCCCCAGAAATCGACACCTGTTCCACCTTGTCGGGCAGGGATGGGGCCGGCAAATCCGCGTGTCTGTGGCGGGCGAATTTTGATCCGGTCGAGTTTAGGATAATGCGGATGAATGACAAGATGCGGAGCAGTTCGGTAAACAAACGACAGTTCGAAAAAACTCAAAAAATCGCTGGCATGTACCAATACCCCGTAGCCTTTATATTCGCCGCGTTGTGCCTCAATCGTATAGGTTAACTCAACCGTGCCGTGTGCTTCTAAGACTGTAATGGTGGAGGATTTGCCATCAATTTTTGTTATCCCACTAGGTAAAACATCTTCGACCACCAGTTCGTCAATCAAAGAACCTTTATTCAAAACGGTCACTTTAACCGTGAGCGGCGCACCCTGAGGCGCAAATTCCGGATAAATTTCCCGCGTTATGCTGAGATTAAGCGCTTCAGGACGGCGCAAGATTGCCGCGAACAAATAAGCCGCCAGCGGGATTGCGAGGACAACTTCACTGCTTTTCAGTGTGATTATGCCCAATAGGAATATCCCAAATATCAGGCCGAGGATCAGCTTGAAGGACGTTTTCATCAGTTTTTGTCTTGAATAACTGGAACTGGAACCGATTGGAGTATTTCCGTTAATATGCGGTCTGCCGCATTCGGAACCGACCACAAATCCGGTCGCAGAATTAAACGATGAGTCAATGCGGGTTTGATAAAAATCTTGACATCATCAGGCAGCACAAACGCCCGTCCTTGAATGGCTGCCCATGCACGGCTCATTTTCAACAGAGCCAATGTGCCTCTGGGGCTAGCTCCAACCGCCACTTGATTGTGCGTTCGGGTCTTCGTGACGATGTTCACCAGATATTGTTCAATATCCTCATCAACAAAAACCTCTTCGACCTTCTGCTGCATGTCGAGGAAATCCGCTACACTTGCCACAACCTCCAAATGATGATTATCTTGCTTACGTTCTCTTCGGCGCTGCACAATCTTTTTCTCTTCTTCTGCACTCGGATAGCCGATAGACAGCTTGATAATAAAGCGATCTAACTGGGCTTCCGGCAGTGGAAAAGTGCCTTCATATTCGATAGGATTTTGGGTCGCGATCACCATAAAAGGCTGAGGTAGTTTCATTGTCTCGCCTTCGATGGTCACTTGGCGCTCTTGCATGGCTTCTAACAACGCCGATTGTGTTCGCGGTGACGCGCGGTTGATTTCATCAGCTAACACGAACTGAGCAAAAACCGGCCCCTGTCGTAAAACGAATTGGTTGCGTTCCTTATCGTAAACATAACCACCGGTAATATCGCCGGGGAGCAGGTCAGGCGTAAATTGAATCCGGCGGAATGACATTCCTAAGACATCAGCAAAGCAGTTGGCAATCAGCGTTTTAGCCAATCCGGGATAATCCTCTAACAAGATGTGTCCGCCCGAAAGGAAGGCCGCCACCATCTTATATAGCACTTCGGTTTTTCCGACGATAGCCCGATTGACTTCTTGAACAATTCGCTCCGTCAGAACTGCAACATCATTGCTAGGATTCGGGTTGATTTGTAACATGATTGATCTCCAATTGGTGTTCAATGAAAGCGACGATCTCAGCAATCGGGCTGTCAATTCGGGGCTTATTTTGAGATTTTTCTTTAAGAAGCAGGCGGCGCAGTCGCACGATGATACTCTCACGCTCTTGAGGTAGCGGTGGCGGGTCTCTGATTTTCTTATATTGGATCAAATCTTTGATTGCAAGGGGAATGAGAAGCGTCTCATTTTTAATCCTCTCCTCGACTTCAGCGGGTTCAATCCCGTCCTGATGGGCCAGAATGGCAATGATCAGTTTTCGGGCTTCCCATGCGAAGTTGTCTCTCGCCATGGAACTGGAATATAAGTTTGAACATAATTTTTTCCAAGAAGTATAGCGGGAATCGGCTTGCGAGGGCGCATCTGTAAACCCTTTCGTGGTTGGCTTTACTCCGACACCGATGAGCGTATTTAATCCAACCAGAACGCCAATAATCACGAGTAGCGCAAGGAACGCCTGTTGCGGGATACTTTTCAGGGTGAGGTTGCCGATCCAGATAAAATAATAAATTGGAACGATAATCGTGTCGCGCACGAAATCCCAATACAACAAGGTCAAAGCGCTAAAAACTAAGAGCGCCAGAACGAACACAATGCCGATCTTTGCCTTATTACCCAGCTTCATGCCTGCCTCCAATAACCATGCAGGCATTTACAATATCGGTCAGGCAGGATAATGCCAGTTTTTCTTCTTGGCCTCCTGCCAGCGCACCACCATAACGCACCTGTTCGAATAATCGCGTGAGTGTTTTTAGCGCCTCTTGAGGCAGTCCCGTGCCGACCAGATGATCCTCAAACTCGCGCACCGTCATTGTTGCGTCGCGTTCTATTCCCTTTTGTTGTTTCACGATACGGGTCATCTCATGGTAGCAATGGATGACCGTCACTTTAAGATCCCCCCCTGTATTTAAGGACTGTATCGCATTCTGAGCTTCTTGAGCCAATTCTTCGAGCGAAAAGTCAGAGGATGGTATGCGCTGGAAGAATCGGATGGCAATAAAAATGATTATCACCACCAGCACCGAGCCTATAAGAATCACCGCGGGAGTCAACCATGTCGGCGGTGTTGGCGAGAAAACACTGATAGGTAGCCCTGAGTCACCATTTAAATTTTGAGGCGCAACATTAATTGGTTGTGGTTCTTGCTTTTGCTCTTTAGCGGGTAATTTTTGAATGAAGGATGTCAGCAGCAGCAGAATCCCGATCAAAATAATGTCGGCAATTAACCGTTTCCGTCCTTCCGGGGTGAATAGTGAAAAGACAACATAGAGCGGGAAAATGATGAGCGCCAGACCAATAATTCCGCGGATAACCCAGACAAGGGCTTGACCACCCGGTAGTGTAGCGCTTATGCCACCGATACCTAATTGTGCCTGCTCAAGTGCAAATGGCTGTCCGGGAGACAATGTGAGATTGGGCAAACTCATAGCAATGATAATGATGAGCACGCTAACTGTACCTAAAAGTAGGAGGGAATTCCGCTTAGCTTTGCTCATCGCACCGCCTTCAAATGCTAATTTAATAAAATGACCTCTACCAAAATAATAGCTTGGTACATGCCATGAAGAAAGTCAAGAAAATAAGGTTAATTCGGGTGCTCAATGTTTGCAACTAAATGTATTCATTAGGGCAAACGCATATCAAACCTCAACAGTTGGAGAACAAAGGACTTTGAGTAAATAATCGTTATTCCAGCCCGCCATTTTGCGTTTGGCAGCAATGCCCACTTTGCTAGAGCGTTCAATCTTCAGC
>JACDGI010000505.1 GCA_013821665.1 Anaerolineae bacterium | reverse complement strand
TTCCATTACCGCGTCTCTAGTAATGGCCTGAAACATCACCCGATAGACCGGCTTTTCTTTCGGCACATTCGCCAGCTTAAGGATGTGCCAGGCGATGGCTTCACCTTCGCGATCCGGGTCGGTCGCGACATAAACCGCTTCGGCCCCCTTAATGGCTTTGAGCAGTTTTTTGACCAGATTGCCTTTGCCAGGCAGGACTTCATAGGTCGGGCGGAAATCCGCAGCGACGTCGACACCGAGTTCAGCTTCGGGTAAGTCACAGACGTGGCCGAGGCAGCCTTCCACCCGCCAGTCCTCGCCTAAGTATCCGGCGATCTTTTTGGACTTGGTCGGCGATTCGACGATCATCAATTTCATGAGGGTTTCTCCTTCTGAACCGGCTTGGCTGCCAGTTCTGCTTTTTCAGGGGATTTGTGTAAGCTCAGGTGAGCGGCCAGTTCGCGTTCGCGCAGAACGAGCCAGATCGGCCACTCGCGATAAGCGTGGTAGGCTTGTTCTTCAATGGCCTGCCACGGCGCATTAGGTGTCTTTTTGGACATGGTTTAGGTACTCCGGAAACGGGCGAATTCGCCGACGGTGGGACGGTTGTAGAGGTACCACAAGCCTTCATCTTGAATATCAAGGACATAGTGAAAACGCGGTAAGGCAGCAATGATGTCGCGATGCTGCTGGTTGAGGTGTTGGAAAGCGGCATCTTCATGAAAGACGTTCATGCCCTGCCGCTGCGAGAAGATCACCCGGATAGGACTGTTCTCGAAGACCAAGCGGGCTTTACCCTCCAGCATGACGCTCATCTGCTGGTCGATAGAAATCAACTTTTTGCGTCGGGTACGGAAGGTCTTGGCGGCTTCAATCAGGAAATCCAAGAGCGACGGATGGCGCATCAGACGGTAGACCTCATCTACCGCGATGATGCGTGGGGTCTCGTCGATCAGGCTGTCACGGCGGATGGCACTTAAAACTTGCGTATAAGCCAGCGCCTGCAAGATGGGGTCGCTCTCTAAATCATGGAAACTGAAGACGCGCGGCCCAATCCAATCGCGTCCGCCGCGTGTCAAATCGACATTGGTTATACCGTTGAGGAAGCTCGACCACGGGCCGCTGCCGGTACATAAGCCGGCGATTTCTTGCGCCAGATTGCGGGCGATGTTCTTGGTTTGCGGGTTATCGCCCAAGCCCGACAGCACATCGCACACGACATCGCAGGTTGGGGACAAATCCGGGGTGACTTTGCCCAACTCCGGAAAGCCACCGAACAAGACTTCCAGTGCTTCACCCAAAAGGCCCCGTTCGAGGTTCTCGCGCTGACCGCCGGAGAGTGCGCGTCCCATGACCGTTTCGTAGATGCGGATGGTGTGGTTTTTCTGTTCAATTAGGGTCGGAAACATGACATCCTGTGGATTGAGGCAGGTGGATTTAGCACTCATGACATACCACGGCAGGCCAAAGGCTTCAGCGATGTACTTGCCGTGTCCCATCGGTTCCAGCATGTCGAAGGGGATCCCGGTTTCGGCGTACTCGCGGGTCAGGTAGCAGTTCAGGGCAAAAGTTTTGCCGTAGCCTGATGATCCCACCCAGATTTCATGGGTAGCGCGTTTGTCGCGCCATGAGTTGTGGAAGACCGGATAGAAGGCTCCCACCGCTTCCCCGCGCAGCACCCCATCGGTGGTCGCCAGCTTGCGATAACCTAAGGGAGAGAGCATCAGGGCGAGTTCACGCGAGGTGACCGGCCATGTCGTATCCGGCAGCCCAATCTCTTTGGTGCTTTTGGGTGAGAAGAAACTGACCGAACGCGCCAGTAGTTCGCCCACTTCCTGACGCAAACTGAACCACGCCCGCGTTTCCGACAGGATGGCCTGCACCCGTTCTTTGAGCGTTTCCAGATCATCAGCAGCAATGGCAATATGGACACCCACCGTATGCAGCAAATCCCCGGCGTTAATCTCCGCAAGCGTCTTGCGGCAGTCGGTGATACGCTGCACCGAACGGCTGTCTTCGCCGGTCACTCCGGCTAAATGCACCTGATAGGCTTGGATGATGTTCTCAACTGCGTTGATCCCAGCGTTGCGGTCATACGACTTGGGTATGTCGATACAGATCGCCAACGGAAAATTGAGGAGCAGCAGCACCGGCAGTGGACGAAAGAAGTTCCACGTGGCCGGTGCAAAGTCGTAACTGGACAAAACCGTCCAGTAAGGCCGACCACCAGGGCGACCGGTAGGAGCCAGATGCCAGAAGGGAGCCTCACGCAGGGCATACTGCCCCTCAAACAACGGCGGCCAATCGGCTACCGAAACGGCGGTATCGAAAGCCGAGGTCATAGCAGCCGCCTGAGCACGTGGGTTATGTTCCGACCACAGTGCCATCCCGCATAAAGCCCGTTGGTAAGTGGCATCCGCTTGCAAGGTTTCATAATGGCGGCGGTATTCCATTAGGAGCTGCGCCCGCTGCACATCATCGGTCGCGCTAATGGTTTGTCCAACGGCTTCAATCTTGTCGTCGAGCGTAGCAGGCATCTGCCAGCAGACAAAGCGCGCCGGTCCCGACAGCGTCCGCGCCCAATTGGCAAAGCGGGCTTGTAGTGAGGCGACACCCTCTTCGGTGGCGTGCAGCGTGATGTCAAACGGCTCTAAGCGGAAGGTATGAACTGGATTGCTCATGACACCTCCTCCAGCGGATCGGAGACAAAGCGCAGGCCGTCGTCATGATCCGCCTCAACGGGTGAGGTGAACAATGTCCACTCGAGTAGATCAATACCGACTTCGGAATGAAGTGGAGCAAAGACCAATGTGCCATCCAGATTGGCCAATCCCGATGGCAATTCTAATGCGGCAGCCAGCTTGCCCAAGCCACTGGAGGGTTGATGGGCTGCTGCTAGCAGCAGCGCTCCCCGCACTTGATACAGCAGGCGCTGCCACAAGGGCAGACCGCCGCGCATCCCGGTCATGACCAGCAGGGTGATACCACAGACGGAACCAACGGGTACGGAAGCTCCGGCTGAAGCGAAGCGCACGAGGGTGTAGACCAATCCGCCACCAACTGCCGCCAGCAGCAGCCGCTTGAAGGGAATGCCCAAGAAACCTTTCTCATCCCGCAGCAGCACATGTGATTTGAAATTGGCTGACATAGGGGTCACCACTTAGGTAAAGGCAATGAGCGTGGTGACGCTGGCGGCGAAGATCACGAACAGCAGTCCGATGACCACCTGACTGGCGGCTTTTGGATTGTCCTTTTTCCAATCCCCCAGCAGCGGCCACGACGACCCCATATACATGATGCCCAGGCCGACAAACCCAATGACGGCGGCAATCGGCGCAATCACCTGAACAATTCCCTGAACATCCCCGAACAACTGTTGAATGAACTCGGCAATAGTCATGTACCTGAACTCCTCTGACTGAATTGATGATGGCGAGTCAGGCAGGAGGATGTGCGCCATGACGCAAGTTGCGATTGACGATTTGAGGTCATCTGGCACGAGAAACGAACACCCACCTGACTCACGCATCAGCGTAGCAAAAGAGGGTTGAGCAACCGTGCGAAAATTTCATTCAAGAGGTATGAAAATTACAGGTTACTGCGGAAAATTTTGAAGGCATCTACTGAGACTCAATGGGTTGAAAGGGTCATGGCGTAGCGCCAATCTCCGATAACGAGCGTGGCATAAGGCTCTCCCGCCCAGGGCCATATAAGTGTGAGATCGGTCGCTTGTCCGGGTAGCAGGTCAAAAGTTGAGATACTTTCAGCAGGGATACGCGGTCCGGGTGGCTCTGCCGCATAGCCCAATGCCAGCCAGATGTCATCCGGCATGAGATTTAATGGGCTGGTTCCGCCGTTGTATAAACGCAGACGAGTGGTCATTTGCCCCTCTGTTTGTGTCACACCGATAATCTGAACATCGACCCCAGCAAAACGCGATGGCAGTGCAATGGGTGTCAACACAAGTGTCGGTTCAACCGGTGGTAGCAATCCTACCCCAATCAACTCACCTGTTCGGGACAATTCTTGGTCAGGGGAATAACTCCCCGTCACCAGTGTCCGTGTTCCCGTAGGCAGTCCATCGCGATCGGTTTCGCCAATCAAGAGCAGCACCAATCCCGGCCCAATTTGACGAAAAATGTCCGTTTCACTGCGACGCACGCTGCGTTTGGTCGCAAACTCATAGGTCAAAACAGCACCCGTATTGAGGGTGACAGTGAAGACCGCTCCGGTTCCAAGATGGTGGAAAAGCACAGCATTTTCCGGCGCATAGGGGATACCGATGACCGGGCGCACCGACATGCCACTCAAATAAGAGGCAGTATCAGGATTGTCATCGAATTTCCACTCAGCGGCACGAATGGCTCGCCGCTGCACCACCCAGACACGCGGCACATCATCTTCAGCATTGCTAATTTGCAGACTGACCGGATAGGCTGCTGCACGGTCCGCATCGCCAGATTGGACAATGGCATCTTGCTCTTCGAGTGCCAATGGAGTCGGTGTTGGGTTAATGCGCAGCGTTGGCATGAGCGAGGGTGTTGCAGTATGTGCCACTACAGCCGGGGATCGACTGCTCAATAGCCGGATGGCAATCAACGCCACAAAAACCAGCGCAACCACTCCCCCAATCGTCACCCGTTTCAATGAAGGCGGTTGCTGTTTGGCATCAGCACCGGTTATTTCAAGGCCATCATCTTGTTTGGCGGCGTTCTGCACACGGGTCGGTGTGCGTGCCCAGCGGGATCCCACCGGGACCAGTGCCGTTTCCAGATAGCGTCGCAGCAGTTCACCAGACAACTGCCGTTCGAGAATATCTGAACCTGCCGCACCTGCTGCACGGACTTCACCATCGTAGGCGGTTTTATACGTTTTCTGACGATCCGTCGGCACCAGTTCCCAGAGGGCAGTCAAGGCTTCGGTAGGCAGCCCACGCAGTTCTTCAACCGTGTGGAAGGTCAGGTTGTCGCTCATTCCGTCACCTCCGGTTTGACCTGTACCGTCACATCAACCGGTACAGGCATCTGACCCACTGCCACAATCTGTTCCGGCAGCAGCCGCGCCCGATTTTCGAGTGTGTCTACTTCACTGCGAGCATCGTCCCATGACAAATTACGTTCTTGCTTGACCTGACCGACTAATGCCTCACGGGTATCCGATTGTAAAGTTCCTTCAGGTGATGTCTTCACTTCACGGATGACATTCTCAGTCTGCTCGCCAGATAACCCCATCCTCAGTGCCTGATCGGCGAACAAACCGAAACGGCTGAGGTTCTCACTGATTGGTGCTTGTCCTTGAAGCGGGTTTAACCCCATGGCTTGAGCCATCGCGGCAGCAACTGCCAGATGATCCATGCCGCCCGTAAGGGGTTGACTTGCATGGGTTCTTTCAGCCTGTGTCTGACGAATGACATCGCCCAGGACCCCGGTGACATTTTCGCCGCCGCTGACTTTCAATTGCCCGCTGAGCAGTTGTGAACGGGCACTATTGACCAATGCATCGGCAGCCTGTTCGAGCCGGGTGGCGGCTTCATCCAAGCGGGAATTAGGCGCTGAACGACTACTCATCGTGTCAGCGATATCTTGTTCCAATTCTTCTTCGTTCATCTCTGCTCCATAATCACTGCGCTGATGTTCAGCCTGATTTTCAGGCGAAGTGACCGGCGTAAAGGTTCCGGTGCGTTGAGGGTAAATCGGAGTAAATTGTCCATCTTCATCTTCATACCAGCCTTCAGCAACTGACATGCCGGTCGCATCGCGCTTACGTTGGCTGCCAATCGGAACCGTCCAACTTTCGAGCGCCTCACCCACTGCGGGAATCAGCATGGGGCGACTGGTCACACGCCCTTGGTCATCATAGTCAGCCGCAGCGGGATCGCGATCCGTCAGTAAAGCGGTTCCAAAGAGTGGCCCGACCACGCGCCGGGTAGTCGCTCCTTCGGTGAATTGCTCGGCGGCATCACCCAAAGGCGTATTGCGGACACCGGGTAGATAGGCCAATGTTCGAGCAGCACTGGTGATCTGCTGTACACCACCCAATGCCAAACCTGCTGCCTGCGCGGGGGTTGCTCCTTGAACCAAAGCGTTCATACCTGACAAGGCGTTTGAGCCTACTGCCAGTGTGCCACTGATGACAGCCGCACCCGCTCCTGCTGTCAGTGCCGCCGCTGCGCCGGGTGTGATGAAGACACCGCCGCTGGC
>JACDGI010000504.1 GCA_013821665.1 Anaerolineae bacterium | reverse complement strand
GCAGTGTACGGACAAAGTGATCAACATGGGCAGCCTTGGCCGCTTCAATGACTTCTTCATCGGTCGCGCCCAACCGGCCATAACGGATGTTCTCCATGATACTGTCGTTGTACAGCCATGCGTCTTGCAGCACCATACCGAACATCGAGCGCAAATCGTGGCGGGTAAACTCGCGGATGTCGTGTCCGTCCACCTTGATTGCGCCGCTGTTGACATCGTAGAAGCGCATCAGCAGCTTAACAATCGTGGTCTTACCGGCACCGGTCGGGCCGACGATGGCGATCTTCTGGCCGGGATTAACCTTGGCCGAGAAGTCGTTGATGATGGTCTTGTCCGGGTTGTAACCGAAGTGGACATGATCGAATTCAACACTGCCACCGATCTTGTCGGGGGTAAGAGTGCTGACCGTTTCAGCGACTTCTTCTGACTCGTCCATGAACTCGAACACGCGCTCGGCTGCGGCTGCGGTCTGTTGCAGCACGTTCGAGATGTTGGCAATCTGGGCAATCGGCTGTGTGAACAAGCGCACGTACTGGATGAAGGCCTGAATGTCACCGATGGTGATGCTGCCGCGAATGGCGAGATAACCACCAATGATCGATACGGCGACGTAATTCAGGTTGCCGACGAAACTCAGGATCGGCATCAACAGGCCCGAAAGGAACTGTGATTTCCATGCCGAGTGGTACAACGTATTGTTGTAGACATCAAACTTCTCGACGCTCTTTTGCTCGCCGTTGAAGGCTTTGACAACGTTGTGACCGCTGTACATTTCTTCGACGTGGCCGTTAACGTGACCAAGGAAGTCCTGTTGTTCCTTGAAGAACTTCTGCGACTTGCTGATGACCAGCGCGATGATACCGAAGGACAGCGGGATCATCACCAGCGCTACTAGGGTCATCACCCAGCTAATGGTCAACATCATGATGAACACACCGATCAAGGTCGTGACCGAAGTAACGATCTGCGAAAGGCTCTGGTTCAACGTCTGGCTAACCGTATCGACATCGTTGGTGATACGTGACAAAACTTCACCGTGGTTCGTGCCGTCAAAATATCTGAGCGGCATCCGGTTGATCTTTTCGGCAATGTCCTTGCGGAAAAGGTACGTGACCTTCATCGCTACGCCAGCCATAATCCAGCCTTGAACGTAGCTGAAAAAGGCCGAGATAATGTACAGGACTGCCAGCAGGGCAATGATATTGCCGATGTAGACGAAATCCACTGAACCTGTGCCTGCAATTTGGGCGACCACGCCCTCGAATAATTTGGTTGTGGCCTGACCCAAAATCTTCGGCCCGACAATCATGAAGACTGTCGAGGCGATTGCGAATATGAGTACGACCACCAGTTGTACACGGTAGGCTCGCAGGTATTGCAGTAAGCGCTTAATCGTGCCGCTGAAATCACGGGCTTGTTCGCCCTTGGCCTGTATACCCATGCCGGGTCGTCCACCGTTTGCGCCCGGTCGAGCGTTGTTTGCCATCATCATGATGCGAGTTCCTCCAAACTGAGCTGCGACAGCGCGATTTCGCGGTAGGTTTCGCAGTCTTCCATTAATTCGTCGTGTGTGCCCATTCCAACAATCCGGCCTTCATCCAAAACGATGATTTGTTCGGCTGTTTTAATGGTCGAGATACGCTGTGCCACGATCAACACGGTGCTGTCGCCTGTGTTCTCTTTCAGCGCCTTACGTAGAGCAACATCGGTTTTGAAGTCCAGCGCCGAGAAGCTGTCGTCGAAGATATAGATCGGTGCGCGCTTGACCAACGCACGGGCAATCGACAGACGCTGGCGTTGACCACCGGAAACGTTCGTGCCGCCCTGTGAAACAGGAGTCATTAGTTTTTCAGGTTTTTCAGCGATGAAGTTGCTGGCTTGGGCCACAGTGGCTGCCGTCATCAATTCTTCTTCGCTGGCATTCTCGTCGGCATAACGCAGGTTGCTGTCAATCGTTCCGGAGAACAGATTGCCTTTTTGCGGGATGTAGCCAATTCTCTCACGTAGCTCATGTTGTGTGATTTCGCGGATGTCCGTGCCATCGACCAATATCGAGCCGCCGGTGACATCGTAGAAGCGCGGGATCAAATTGATGAGCGTTGATTTACCGGAACCCGTCGAGCCGATGAAAGCTGTTGTCTGACCGGGCTTCGCCGTAAAGTTCAGATGATGAAGCACATCTTCTTCTGCGCCGGGATAACGGAAGGCCACGTTGCGGAACTCCACTGTACCCTTGAAAGGTGCGGGGAAGCGCTTGGGGTCTTTGGGGTCTTGAATCGCTGGTTCGACATCCAACACATCCGCAATACGTTCAGCCGAAACCGAAGCGCGTGGCAGAATGATGAACATGAACGAGATGAACAGGAAGGCCATCACGACTTGAATACCGTACTGCATAAAGGCAATCATGTTACCGATTTGCATATGCGATTCGGCTACTTGATGCGCACCAACCCAGATGATGAGTACAGTCACGCCGTTCATAATCAGCATCATGAAGGGCATCATCAGTGCCATCACACGGTTGACGTACAAGTTCGTATCCGTCAAATCGGTATTGGCTTTGTCGAAGCGTTTTTCTTCAAACCCTTGCGTGTTGAAGGCGCGGATAACCATCATGCCCGACAGATTTTCGCGGGTAACGAGGTTCAGCCGGTCAGTCAGCTTTTGAATGATCTTAAACTTCGGTAATGCCACCGAGAAGGTTGCAATAATGAAGCCCAACAGTGCGACCACCGCCAGCGCAATTGTCCACCACATCGAAGCGTCAGTGCTAATCGCTTTGTAGATGCCACCGATAGCTAGAATAGGTGCGTAAATCACCATACGTATCATGATAACGATCAACATTTGAAGCTGTGAAACGTCGTTGGTCGAGCGTGTTATCAGCGATGAAACCGAGAACTTGTCAAACTCATGGCTGGAGAAGCTCTCAACTTTATTGAAGACATCGCGTCGCAAGTTGCGTGCCATACCAGCCGCTGCCCGCGCCGAGAGATAACCGACCACAATCGTACATGTTCCCGACAGCAGCGAAATCAAGAGCATGATCACGCCGTTATGAATAACATAGTTGTTCTGAAGGGCTTCCGTATTGATACCCAGTGCCACATATTCAGTTTTGACAGCCGCAACAGCCGCTTGCTCAATCATACTTTCGCCCATGACCTCGAAGCGCTTGTTGGCACTCGCCAATAAGTTGCTACGAATTGCTGCGGGTAAAATAGATAGCATGGTAAAAGGATCGGTTCCGGCTGGCAGTTTGGACAAATCAAAACCACCTTGTGATCCCAACGCGGCGGCCTTTGAAGGATCAGCTACCGCTGCCTCAATACCGGAAACGGCCAAAAGCGCCTTGCTCAGCACTGGCTTGAGCGTATACAATTCGGTTGCGCTCAGGTCGCCGTTCAGAACATAAACGGGCTCTTTTGCGAGCGTTGGATACTGCGTAACATACTTGTCATAGTCGGCTGAACCTTGTTTGACCAGCGTGTAGTGACCGAGTACGGTGTTCTTATCAGCATCGGTCAGAAACAAAGTGACTTTGTTCATCTCACTCTGGCGGATGGCCTGCGGTACAGGATTTTCGACACCACTTTGTTGGATGCCGTTATTGACAATGCGGGATAGATAATCAGGCAGTGAAAGATCAGCCATCGCTTGGGTAAATAGCAGCGCGACTGCTAACACAAGCAATAATGTGTACGGTTTAAGATAGCGAGCCAAGCGAGTCATAGTGGTGTTTTTTCCTCTTCGAGTGAGTGTTGTCTTTCATCTTGTGCGGTTTTGCTTGTCATTTGATTCTTCAATATGCGGCCAAGCGCTGGGATGAATACCTGTGCAGCAGCCATTTCCTCCGGTGATAACCCCTCCAAAAATCCCTCCATGTAATGTGCGATTTGTGTTTTCATGGCTTCGGCTTTCGCAAGCCCCTCTGTCGTAATTTGCAGCATAAACTGCCGCCGGTCGCTCAGGGAAGGCTCACGCACAATCCATCCCTTTTCGACCATTCCTTGTACCAGTACGCTCGCCGCTTGCAGGCTGACACGCCTTGTCTTGGCGAGTTCACTGGCGGTAATTGGCTGTCTTTGTATTTGGTGCAGAACACCGTATTGCATAAAAGTCGTTTCTTCTTCGCCCGACTCCCGCAGAAATGAGGATATGAGTTTGCCGAAGCTCGGAAATACTTTGAGTAGTTCCTCGGCAAGTATCGGTATCGTCCATGTGCTATCCATCCAAATTTGTCAACCTCTGCTGATAATCAACCTCACTGATTATCAATATAGTTGATAATCTTTTTTCGGTCAATAGGGATTGGTCTTATAAGTGTTAATTTTCACGAAACCTTTATTATTCGTGAGAAAGTCAGTTCCGTTAGTGAAACCAGAGTAGTATTGAACTTAATCAATACGGTTGCGGGAAAAGTTCCGGAATTGAATTTTCTCCCTCACATAACCTACTTTTAAATCTTTATACCAAGTTCACTTAAACTGAATGTAAACGAGACGGCTATGTTTTATTCAATGGTTAGATCATCGCGGCCTATCATTATGCTGCTGTTGTTTTTGACACCCACACTCGCGGCTGCCCAAACACCACAGCCCACAAAAACCACGCAAACTGTTCGTGCCTGTGACTATATCCCCGGTGTTTCCGTTCCGGCTGTAATGCCCAAAGACCTTGCGAATCCACCGACGGTCACACCCGTTCCAACCGCTATTCCTTTTACCCCTACCAAAGTGGATGCCAAGACTGCTGCTTTACATCTTCAGGTTTACAACAAATTATGGAACGCGGTGAATGACCATTATGTGTATACCAACTTTAACGGTCACGATTGGAAAGCCATTGGCGCAAAGTACGAAGCGCTGGTCAAAAAAGGCTTAAGCCAAACCGATTTCGATCTGGCGATGGAGCGCATGATTGCTGAATTGGGCGACAATCATTCCTATTTTGCGACACCGGCAGAAATCCAAAAGGAAACAACCTTAATTGCCAGCCAATACAATTATGTAGGGATTGGTGCGCTGGTGCTGCCGATAATCGGGACACAACATGGCGCGATTATGACTGTTTTCCCCAAGAGTCCCGCGTCCGATGCAGGTCTTAAGCCGCACGACAGTTTGCTCGAAGTGGATGGTGGCCCTATGCAAGATGCCAATGGCAAGGGTCGTACTTTGGGTTTGGAAGGCACAAAAGTCACCATTAAAGTGCAGCGTCCCGGTGAGCAAGCGCGTGATCTCACGTTGACTCGCCAGCGTGTCAGTAGTTCGTTGCCCATTGATTACTGTATCGTCCCGACTACCCGTATCGGATACATCTTTTTGCCGACATTTTTGGATGACACCATCGACTCTCAGGTAGAGGATGCCTTACGCAAGATGACCAGCACCAAACCCTTGCAAGGATTGATATTAGACAATCGCATGAACACCGGCGGCACCGCGACCACGGCCAACGGCGTTATGGACTTATTCGCCAGTGGCGATCAAGGTGAGTTTATCAGCCGCGACAATAAAGAACCGTTGAAACTGGTCGCGCATGATGTTGGTGGTTCGCAAACTGTACCGCTGGTTGTGCTGGTGGATGTGAACACCGTCTCCTATGGCGAGATCGTGAGCGGCGTGCTGCGGCTTGCCGGACGCGCCACTATTATCGGAGGCACAACCTTGGGTAATGTCGAGCGCTTGTTTGCTTATGATATGCCCGACGGTTCGCGTTTGTGGCTCGCCAGCGAGACGTTCCAACCACGAGGGGAAGCCAATGGTATTTGGGAAGAAACAGGGATTATTCCAGATATTAGTGTGCCGACGCGCTGGGATTTGTTTACCGAAGCCAACGATCCTGCCTTAGCCAGAGCGGTTGACTTCCTCACACACCACAAATAAGCTTAGTCGAGGTTCTGGTCTTGCTTCCATTTGCGGAAAATACTCAGCAGTTCCTTTGGGGCAGGTTTATCAAGCTCACTTTCGCTGAGCTTTTGGGTCAGGGTGACGGTCACTTGCAACTGCTGCACATAGGCCGAGCAATAGCCGCACTCCGATAGATGCTGCTCAAATTGCGCCCGTGCCTCATCTGGAATAGCCTCTTCCAGATAATCAGCCACGAGATCAACCAATTGTTTACAGGAAATTTCATGCGTCATGCTTTGTTACTCTTGTGCAAAATACGTGTCGAGCGCCTGCCTGACCCGCTCACGCGCCCGATGCAGTAACAC